>JBJFAG010000229.1:0-2252 GCA_051887795.1 Candidatus Coproplasma sp.
AGGCGATTGCAAGCGGAGAGAGGTTTACCGACGACGGCTCGGTCTACTCCCGTTATATCAAGCCTGCTAAAATATGCCCGTGCGGAACGCCGCAGAACAAAAAACTAACCTTTAAAGAGGACTTTGAAAACTTCTCTAAATACCCCACCGCCCTCTTTTTCGACGAGGAGCAACCGAGGGTGGGCTTTGGCGTGGACGTTCACGCCTTCGGTAAAGAACAGGACTTCGTAACCCTTTGCGGCGTTAAAATTCCCTGCGACACAGGGCTGATTGCACACAGCGACGGCGACGTTGCAATCCACGCCGTGATGGACGCACTGCTCTCTGCGGCAGGGCTAAGAGATATCGGACACTACTTCCCCGACAGCGACGAAAAATACAGGGGCGCAGACAGCGTTAAACTGCTTGAAAGGGTGGTCGAGCTAATAGGTGAAAAGGGGTTCATACCTCTTGGAATTTCGGTTGCCGTTCAGGCGGAAAAACCCAGACTTGCCAGATATATCGACGAGATGGTTTCCACCCTTGCAAAAGCTACAGGCGTTGACGAGGAGGACGTATCCATTACAGCCGGCACGTGCGAGGGCTTGGGTTTCGTCGGGCAGAAGAAGGGCATTTGCGTGTACTGCACGGCAGTTGTAAAAGAGGTTAATACAAATGGCTAAAACCGTAAAAACTACTACCATATATACCTGTTCGGAGTGCGGCGCAACCAGCCCCCGTTGGCTGGGCAGATGCCCCTCCTGCGGGCAGTTCAACACGATGGTTGAAGAGATCGTAAAGCCCGAAACAAAGGCGGAAAAACCCGTTAAACCCGCCATATATCAGGCTAAACCTTTAAAAGAAATTTCTTACGAAAGACACGAGAGGGTACCTTCGGGCATATCCGAATTTGACACCGTGCTGGGTGGCGGAATTGTACCCGGCTCGCTGGTGCTTTTGGGCGGCGACCCCGGTATAGGTAAGTCAACTATTTTGACGCAGATTGCCGCATATCTTTCCAAAGCTCACAAGGTTTTATACTTCTCCGCTGAAGAGAGCTGTTCACAAGTTAAGATGCGCTGCGACCGCCTTGGCGTCGGCGGTGAGAATATGCTGCTTTTAAACGGTACCTGCATTGACGGGCTGGAGGATCAGCTCAGCGGGGTTGAGTTCTGTGTGATAGACTCCATTCAGGCCGTTTACACCGAGGATATGTCCTCCTCTTCAGGCTCTGTAGGCCAGGTGCGTGAATGCGCAACTAAGCTTATGAGGATTGCCAAATCCAGAAATATCACCTTCTTCATAATCGGCCACGTAACCAAAGAGGGCGCCTTAGCGGGACCTAAAGTTCTCGAACACATTATGGATACCGTACTGTACTTCGAGGGTGAAAACCAGGAGAACTACAGAATACTAAGGGCGGTTAAAAACAGGTTCGGCAACGTGTCCGAGGTGGGCGTGTTTGAAATGACGGGCGAGGGTATTATCCCCGTTACCGACTATTCGGGCATATTCCTCTCCGAAAGCCGCGGCGAAGAGGCGGGCTGTGCAGTCACCCCTGCCCAGACGGGCAACCGCTGCATGAACGTCGAAATTCAGACGCTTATCAACCGCACGGCGTTCGGTCAACCCAGGCGCATGTCCTTGGGCGTGGACTACAATAAGCTTGCACTCCTTCTGGCAGTACTTGAAAAGAGGTGTAACCTGCACTACTCCTCCCAGGACGTATACATCAACGTCATGGGCGGGATAAAGCTAAACGAACCTGCAACCGATCTGGCGCTCTGTGCCGCACTCGCCTCCGCCTACTTCGAAAGGCCGATCGACAAATACACCGCCGTCTTTGGCGAGGTGGGTTTAACAGGTGAAGTCCGTGCCGTTCAGTATGCTGAAAAAAGGGTGTCTGAATGCGTTAAAATGGGATTCAAGCGTGTGCTTTTACCCGCTAAAAATATGAAGTCGGTGGCAAAATACGCAGATAAAATAAGCATTGTACCCATACTGTATCTGGGCACTATGCTTAAGTCGCTGTTCCCCAAAGAGCAGTGAATATACTTTGATTAAAGGAGATTCTTATGATTATTACCATTTCAAGAAAATTCGGAAGCGGCGGCAGGGAGGTCGGCAAAAGACTTGCTGACGAGCTGGGCTATGCCTACTATGACAAGGAACTCGTAACCGAAATTGCAGAGAATACGGCGTTGAACGAGAACTACGTTAATTCCGTATTGGAGACGGGAGGTTACTCCAACTACGCCTTCAGCTTTGCACAC
>JBJFAG010000230.1:0-9232 GCA_051887795.1 Candidatus Coproplasma sp.
GATAATTGGGATGTATATCGGGCTTCATTATCTTACCTCGCTGATTATTTTTACCATTAACGCCATACAAATAGCTTTATTATTATAAATAAATGCACAAAATAAGTCAAACGATTTTTGTACTGTTAACGATATTTTTAGCAGCTTATCAAATTTTTAATGTATTTTTTAGTAAAGGGTTGATTTAATCTGATAATTGGCTTATAATTAATGCGTATGGATAATTGGGTATTAGTCGGGCAGAGCAAGCTCGAAAAACATCAACAGGAGCGCTATAGCATAGGCGACAGTCAGGTTAAGGTTCGTATAACCCACGTTCTTCTCTCCAACTATGACGCGCTCTGCTACACGGGTGAACAAAAGGTAAACACCCCCGTAACCATCGGCAGAATTGCCGTGGGGGTTATAACCGAGCTTGGCGACCACTGCTTTGGCTTAAACGTGGGCAGCCGTGTTTATTTAAACGCCGTTCGCCCCTGCGGACAGTGCTATAACTGCAAGAGCGGGGACAGAGCCGATTGCACCTCACCTAAGGTTGCCTTAAAGGACTTCGACGGTTTTTTAAGGGATTTTGTCGTGTGCGATTACACCGACGTAACCCTTCTGCCCGAAGTGGTGGACGATATGCACGCCCTGTGCATAGAATGGGTGGCTTTGGCAGAAAATATTTTCGATAGGCTAAACCTCTCTACAGGCAGCAGAGTGGCGTTAATTGGCGTAAGCTTCTTTGGCGCAATACTCGCCCAGGTGGCGCTCTATCATAAATTAGTGCCTATTGCAATAGACAACTATCAGCAAAACATTGACAGAATGAAGAGCAACGGCGTTTTCTTCGCCTTTGCCGCCGACGAAAATCTGCTTGATAATATCAACAAGGCGACGAGCGGAAGCCTTTGCGACGCCGCTATCTACACTTCGGACTGCAAGCTGCCCGCCTCCGTTGCGGCAAGGGTGATTGCCCGTAATAAGGACGTGGTGTTAGGCGGCGTAAGCCCCGTCAACTTCTCCATTGACGCAGGCCCCCTCTTTGAAAAGAATTTACGTATCTACTCCGTTTCGGACGGCTTCGGGTATACCGAGACGGCTGTAAACATGATTATGCACGGTGCAATAGATCTATCCAACTTCGAAAAGGAGATTTTAACGGAGTTCGATCTGGATACCCTTCTTACAAACAGGGCGACAAACGTCTCCCGCAATTCCAAGATGACGGTGTTGAAACTCACTCTGTAAACATAATGCGGTACATAGCTTATGCGAGTACTCAGTTTTTTGTTTTCAAAATTATTTATCTGTCTGTTTACGGTTGCCTCGCTATGCGGAGCAACCGTCTTTTTATGCCTGTATCTGCACTCCCTGCTGCCGATTGCCCTTGCAATATGCCTTGCTTACCTGCTCTCGCTCTCCGCCGCACTCTACCTGCTCATACGCGAGGGGGCGGTTGCCTTCAAGTGTGCCTGGCTTGCGGTAATTATCGCCCTGCCCATAGTCGGGGCGGTACTGTGCCTTATCTCCCACGCATGCTCCCCCAAGGGTACCCGCGGCAAATGCCTGCCACAGACGGGGTACGAGGGCTATGAATTTTTCAACGACGGCAGTTTATTGTTAAAGCGGTTAATATGCCTCATCTCACAGGCCAAAAAGAGCGTTTACCTGGAGTTCTACATTATCGCCAAAGGGGAGATCTGGTCGCAGATATTCACTCAGCTGCGCTCCGCACTTGAAAGGGGGGTTGAGGTTAAGATTATCTACGACGGGTGGGGCAGTGCGCTGCGCATACCCAAAAAGCAGTTTAAAGAGCTGATATCCTGCGGGGCGCAGATCAAGGCGTTTAACCGTTTAGCACCCCTGCCCCTCTCCCGCATAAACGTACGCGATCACAGAAAGCTTGCCGTAATCGATGATTACACGGCCATAGTAGGGGGTGTAAACATTGCAGACGAGTACGCCCATATAACCAGCCCGCACGCCTATTGGAAGGACGGCGGCGCCCTGTTCTGCGGGGAGGCCGCCAAGGTATTTGCCGAACAGTTTTTATGCCTGTTTGAAGGCGTTAACCCCGACATATGCCTTAGCCAACCGCATGAAAAGCCCCTGACTGTAGTCGCCGACATGCCCGACAAGGGCGGCGGGGTGTTTGAGGACAGCATTGCCTCCGCCATATACGGCGCCCAAAGGCGGATTTATATTTACACGCCCTATATGTGCTTAGGTGAAAAGCTTTCGGACGCCCTCGCCTTTGCCGCAGGTCGGGGTGTTGAGGTCATAA
Source organism: Candidatus Coproplasma sp. (assembly GCA_051887795.1). GTDB lineage: Bacteria > Bacillota > Clostridia > Christensenellales > Borkfalkiaceae > Coproplasma. Next base: position 2,270 of record JBJFAG010000230.1, read on the forward strand.
TTTTAATCCCCGCCGTTCCCGATAAAAGACTGCCCTACGCCATAACCAAAATCTACGCCCGAAAACTGCACGAAAACGGGGTGATAATCTATGAGTATACTCCGGGGTTTATGCACTTCAAGGGGGCGGTGTTCGACGATACCGCCTATATAGGCAGTTACAATTTCGACTTCCGCTCCACCCGGTTAAACTACGAAAACGGGGTATTCTGCAGGGGGCAGCTTGCAGCGGAAGTAGCCGCCGACTTTATATCCTGCCTTCACCTCTCCCGCCCGGTAAGCTTTAAAAAACCCAACCCGATTAAAAGGCTCTGGAACGGAATATTGTGCCTGTTTGCACCCCTTGTTTAAAATTATTTATAATAATTGTTGCAGTAAATTGCCATTAGTGATAAAATATAGTAGTCGTAACTACCTTCATACCTAATTGTTATAAGACAAAAATTTTTTGTTGAATAAACAAAGATATTATTAATCGAATTTTTGGCTTATAACCGCAAAGCGTCTTGAATAGGAGATTTTTGTTCCTGTCAAGGCGAGGGGTTGCAGGCGTACACGGACGTACGTCAAGACCGCTCAACGCAGGCAGGGACGAAAAGATACATTCAAGAAATTAGTAATGGGGGTAGTTAAGGCTACACATGGTTAAGTTAATTGCAAGCGATCTGGACGGGACTCTGCTCCCCCCTACTAAAATTTTGCCTGAAGAGACCTTTTCTCTCGTCAAAAAATATCACTCGCTGGGCGGCGTATTCTGCCCTGCAAGCGGAAGGCAGCTGCCCAACCTCTTAAAGCTGTTTGAAGAAGTAAAAGACTATATAGCAATCATTGCAGAGAACGGCGGTTTAGTGTGGTACAAGGGGGAGATAATCTTCTCCGACCCCACCCCCACGGCCGACGTTAAACGCGCCCTGGATATTATCAGGGCCGAAGAGGACTTATACCCCGTAATATCCTGCACCGACTGCGCCTATATCGAGGACGACGACGAACGGTTTTTTGAAATCTTCAACCGCTCCTACACCGCCTATAAAAAGGTGGAGAACTTAGACGACGTGCTGGACGGGGCCACCGTCATCAAGATTGCCGTCTGGGACGCCCAGCTCGCCGCAGAACACGGGGGCAAGGTGTTGCCGTCCAAAATCAAGGGCTTGCGCACGATAGTTTCGGGCAGGGATTGGCTGGACGTAAGCATTGAGGGTGCCAACAAGGGCAAGGCGCTAAATGCGCTAATGGCAAAGCTGAACGTTGACAGACGTGACTGCGTAGCCTTCGGCGACCACATGAACGATTTAGAGATGCTGATGGCCAGCGGTATCCCCTACGTTACCGCCAACGCCTTCCCCGCATTAAAGGAGAAGATAGGCGAGGAGATACCCTCCAACGCAGACTTCGGAGTAATTACAAAATTTAAAGAGTTAATAGGTGTATTATGAAATTTTTAATCTGTTCGGATATTCACGGTTCGGCTTTCTGGTGCAAAAAGGTGGTTGATAAATTTATTGAAGAGGGCGCCGACAAGCTTTTAATCTTAGGCGACGTACTCTATCACGGCCCGAGGAACCCCCTCCCCGACGGCTACAACCCCAAGGAGGTATGCGAGCTGCTTAACCCCCTTGCCGATAAAATTATCGCCGTTCGCGGCAACTGCGATTCGGAAGTCGACCAGATGGTGCTTGACTTCAACGTCTCCAGCGACTACGCAACCGTCTGCGACGACAAGGTTAAGTTAACCCTCTCCCACGGACACAGAATCGTACCCCCTTTAAAGCAGGGCGACGTGTATTTGACTGGTCACACCCACGTGCCTTTGAACGTCGTTGAAGAGGAGGGTTACCTCCACCTCAACCCCGGCTCGGTATCACTTCCCAAGGAAAATTCCGCCCACGGCTATATACTGTATGACAACGGGCAATTTATTTTTAAAACTTTAGACTAAAAAGATCGCCTCGCACCGCTTGCGGTGCGAGGCCTATTATTTTATAAACCATAATTTAACACAACCCATCTGTATCGAACAGCTATGGTTGGCTTGTTTCAGCGTTGCTTAAAAATTAATTCCCGTTATTTTGATTGCGGCAGCCTTTGCCCTTGCGGCAATCTCCCTCGCCTTCGTTTCGCCGAAAATTTTCTTTATCTCCCCCATAACCTTCCCTACCTCGGCAGTCTTTGCGTTTGCCACTTCCAAGGCCTCCGTTGTAGTTTGGAAAGGATATTTATGAATCTCATTTGTTACTACTTCTAATTCGGCAAACAGCCTCTTCAGTTCGGGGTCGAGGCAATGCGGCATATACTTTCCACCCCTAAATTGCCCCGTTGCATAATTAATATACGTTTTCGCATCATCAACTGATATCCATACAAGCTTAATCATTCTGCCACAAATACAACCGATTAACGACTTTCGTTTTTGTACCGCTTCACCAAATTTCGCTGACCTTTGTTTGGCGTTCAGGCTGTTTACAACAGCCGTAGTCAATTTCTGCTCATAAAATTTTTCGTCTGCCATAGACTGCTTACCTCTCTATCCATGATTTCCACGTCGTTATTATAGCATTAAATAGTCTATTTTTGCAATACCCTTTTTAAATTTTGTCTGATTATTTTTTAAAAACGGCAATCGGGCTCTCCCCGATTGCCGTTTTGGCACGTTGATTCACCTTTCACTTTTATCTCCGCCGCAGAGAATAAGACAAAAGGCGGTGCGGGAGTATTCCCGCACCGCCTTTACACTCAACTTAAGCCAGAATGAGGTGGCCTTTAAGTACAAGATAAATGAGGTCGATTACGCAAAGAATCCAGCTCCAGCCGACAACGACGAAGAGTATGAATACAACAATGCTTAAAACGTCCTTTTTCCTGAGCATAACGGAAAGCCTTACAAGCATTTCAACAATCCAACCAACGAAGGGGATTATAAGAAGAATTACCTTTAAAAGCCTGCTCTGCTTATTAAACCATTTATCAAATGTCATATTTTTTCTCCTTTTTACTGATTTAACCTCTACTATTGTATGAGGTTACTCTTTTTTTAATTACAAGTTTACCTGAATTTATCGTTCATTCAATTACTGTAAGCACAGCTTTTTGAACAACAATACCCAGATAAGGTCAATCCAACCAACGAAAACACCGCCGACAGTTACGATAAGGCAGACGATAAGTCTTAATACCGTAAACTTCTTGAAGAGTGTAGACCATCTTACTACTATTTCGGTAATCCAGTTAACTACGGGAATAAGAAGTAATAAAATTTGCACAAGGCGGCTCTGTTTGTTAAACCAAGTCATTACATTAATCTCCTTTAATATGATATAACTATTATAGCATATTGTAGCAATATGTCAAATGACGCTAAAAAATATTTTTTCATAATTTTTATTTTTTTTAACTACATAACAAAAGTTGCGTAACGCTTAAGCTTTACGCAACTTTAATTTATAATTTAATTTTCCTTATAAACTATTAAACGAGTTCGATAATAGCCATTTCGGAAGCATCGCCACGGCGGGAGCCGAGCAGATAGATGCGGGTATAACCGCCGCCCTGGCCAAGCTCTTCCTTGCGCTGTGCATACTTAGGCGCAATCTCGTTGAAAAGCTTTTCCATTAAGGGGTGCTGAATATCCTTCGTCCTTGCCTTGTACTCAGACTTCTTTTCGGAGAAGCCCTTTACTTCCTGCAAGTCACGAAGCTTACCCATAAGCTGCCTGCGCACTGCAAGCTTCTTGGGGGAATCCTTGATAACCTTCTTGGTTACTTCCTTACCCTTTGCGTCGGTTGTGGTGACCTGAACTTCTTCGTTGAGGTCGTAAACCTTCATAGCTTTGGTTATAATCTTCTCTACGTAGGACTGCAAAGCTTTTGCTTTTGCTGCGGTAGTTTCAATCTTGCCGTACCACAAAAGATCCGAAGCCTGATTCCTGAGCATTGCTAATCTTTCTTCCGATGTTCTTCCCAATTTTGCGGGCATAACGTTAATCCTCCTTGTTTGCTAAAGAAAGGCCAAAGGACTGCAGTTTTAAGATAATTTCATCCAATGACTTTCTGCCAAGGTTTCTCACCTTGATCATCTCTTCTTCGGTCTTTTTAGTTAAATCTTCGACCGTGTGTATATTTGCACGCTTTAAGCAGTTATAAGAGCGCATTGATAAATCAATATCTTCAATCGCCATAGCAAGAATCTTCTGCTGACGGTCGTCCTCGTTCTTAACTAATATGTCCATATCCTTGATGGTGTCGGACAGGTCAACGAACAAGCCGATGTGGTCCTGCATAATCTTTGCAGCGAGAGAGATAATCTCCTTTGCGGAGAACGCACCGTTTGTCCATACTTCAAGCGTAAGCTTGTCAAAATCGATATTCTGACCAACTCTGGTATTCTCTACGTTGTAGTTAACCTTCTTAACGGGTGTAAAGATGGAATCAATGGGGATATAGTCGATAAGCTCCGTCCTGGTATGGTCGGCACCCTTGTAACCCCTGCCTCTGCAGATGGTTATTTCCATATCTATCTTGCCGCCTGCGTCTACAGTGCAGATGTGCTGGTCGCCGTTGATTATTTCAATTTCAGCGTCCTGCTCGATATCGCTTGCCTTAACCTCACAGGGGCCTTCCTTGTAGAGGTGAACAACCTTTACGTAGTCCTTATCGGTAACCTTCGTCTTGATTGCAAGCGACTTTAAGTTGAGTATGATTTCGGTAACGTCTTCCTTGACGCCGGGAACAGCGGAGAACTCGTGCTTAACAGAGCCGTCCAGAAACCTGATTCCCTGTGCTGCCGCACCGGGAAGTGCGGAGAGCAAAATTCTTCTAAGGCAGTTGCCTATCGTAAGGCCAAAACCCTTTTCAAGCGGTTCAACTATAACCTTTGCGTATGACTGGTCTTCGCTTTCAACCACTTCGAGCTTGGGTATATCTATTTCAATCATATACTACCTCCTTATTGTTATGATTACTTGGAGTACAATTCGACAATCCTGTGTTCAGCAATCTGGCTGTCGATATCATCCCTTGCAGGAAGTGCAATTACTTTGCCTTCAAGCTTTTCGGGGTTGAACTCCAACCACTTGGGAAGGTTTGTTACCTTTGCCGTTTTGATTGCTTCAAAATATTTATTGGAGGTCTTATTCTCCTTTACGGCGATAACGTCGCCGACTTTAACAATAAATGAAGGGATATTAACTTTCTTGCCGTTAACGGTGAAATGACCGTGGTTTACAAGCTGTCTTGCCTGCGCACGGGAAACACCGATACCCATTCTGTAGATTACGTTGTCAAGCCTACGCTCTAAAAGGGAGAGCATGTTCTCACCGGTAATGCCCTTCATTCTGTCTGCACGTTCATAGTAGTCTCTGAACTGGCCTTCCTGAACGCCGTAAATACGCTTAACCTTCTGCTTTTCTCTAAGCTGCTGACCGTATTCGGAAACCTTCTTCCTGCCTGCGCCGTGTGCGCCGGGAGCTACGGGACGCTTTTCGAAAGGACACTTGCCGTTATAACATTTGTCGCCCTTTAAAAAGAGCTTACCGCCTTCTCTTCTGCAAAGACGGCACTTTGCTTCTCTGTAAGTTGCCATAATTTATACTGTCCTCCTATTATACTCTACGACGCTTAGGCGGTCTGCAACCGTTGTGGGGAATGGGGGAAACGTCGGAAATTAAGGTGATTTCCAATTCGCAGTTAGCAAGCGCTCTGATTGCCGATTCCCTACCTGCGCCGGGACCCTTAACGTAAACTTCTACGCTGCGAAGTCCGTGTTCTTTTGCTGCCTTAGCTGCCGTCTCGCAAGCCATCTGTGCTGCGAAAGGCGTACCCTTTCTTGAACCCTTGAAGCCGAGCGCACCAGCGCTTGACTGCGAAAGTGCATTGCCCTGCATGTCGGTTACGGTAACCAAAGTGTTGTTGAAAGTAGATTGAATATGAACCTGACCTTTGTCTACCTTCTTAAGCTCTTTACGCTTTCTGGATACGGTAGTAGTCTTTTTAACCTGTGCCATAACTTATACTTGTCCTCCTATCTTACTTTGCGCCCTTCTTCTTGGCTACCGTGCGGCGAGGACCCTTCCTGGTTCTCGCATTTCTCTTGGATGACTGACCTCTTACAGGAAGACCCTTTCTGTGACGGATACCTCTGTAACAGCCAATTTCCATAAGTCTTTTAATGTTAAGGGATACTTCGCTGCGAAGTTCACCTTCTACTCTCAAATTATGATCGATATACTCTCTGAGCTTGGATACGGTCGTCTCGTCCAGATCCTTAACGCGGATATCAGGGTTAACACCCGTTTCGGCAAGAATCTTCTTGGACGTTGCAAGGCCTATACCGTATATATAGGTCAAACCGATTTCAATCCTCTTTTCTCTGGGTAAATCTACACCGGCAATACGTGCCATACGATTTATTTCCTCCGTTAATTTTACTTGTAATTTTTAATTTTTTTGTATATATATCGAGCCGTACTTAAAATAAAACGATAAAATTGGAATGTTGTTTTATTCTTAAGCAGGAATTGTTTTCTGCAATTATTCGCCTTTGACGTTTAAATTTTTGACAGATTAAGGGTTAGTTTAACCGACTTGCGCAAAAATATTAAAAAACGCAAAAACGCAGAAAAGTATGTCAAACGCCTTTTAACTTTTTCTGCGTTTGACACATTTATCTGAAATACTGCAAAATATATTATATCACAGCCGTTTACAATAATGCAACCGTTTTGCGAATATTTATCACAAATTTTTTATGCGATTTTTGTAAAAAATTTAGTTGTTTTGTCTTTCCCCGAATAGGTTCGGTGGAAAAAATTTTGAACCACCCCGTCTCTTTTGACAGATACGAGGCGTCCAAGCCGTTTTTCTGTGGAGAAGCGAGTAGTTCAAGGCGCTACCCGTCTACTCCGTCTCTTTTCATAGATACGAGCAAGAGCAGGAGGGCGAGGAAAACCTGAAGGAGCGTACACAGACGT
>JBJFAG010000231.1:0-6770 GCA_051887795.1 Candidatus Coproplasma sp.
TTGCAGTCGTCAAGCACGTCGGTGAAGGGGAACTCGTCCAAAATCTTGCCGTTCAACTCATAGTGAGTACAGATTTCGATTTCCTCGTAGTCGTCTAAAATATCGAGCTTGGTTAAAGCTATCTCGTCAGCGCCCTGGCACCTGATGCCATAGCGGGAGGCAACCACGTCGAAGGGGCCAACCCTTCTGGGTCTGCCCGTAGCTGCACCGTATTCACCGCCCAGCTCACGCAGACGCTCCGCCTTCTTGCCGAAGTATTCGCAGGTGAAGGGGCCTGCGCCGACGCAGCTTGAATAAGCCTTCATAATGCCGATGGATTTATCGAGCTTTAAGTTGGGTACGCCCGCGCCGATGGGTGCGTAAGCGGCGATGGTTGAGGATGAAGAGGTATAGGGAACTATGCCGTAGTCGATATCCCTCAAAGCGCCGAGCTGAGCTTCGAACATAATCTTCTTACCCTGCCTGTTGGCCTCGTTCAGATACACGCCCGTGTCAATGATGTATTCGCGCAGGGGCTTGCCGTACGTCTCGAAGTAGGATATCATATCGTCCACCTTTACGGGGTCGAAGCCGTAAGCCTTAATGGTCATATTCTTCCACGCGACGATATCGGGCAGTCTCTTATACAGAAGAGAGAGGTTTAAAAGCTCACCCATTCTGAATGCCTTTTTCATATACTTATCGGCATAGATGGGGGCAATGCCGCGCCTCGTCGAGCCGTAGGGCTTGCCCGTAGCCTTAGTCAGCCTGTCCTCTTCCATAATGTCCTGCAATACGTTGTAGGGCATGGTGATTATGGCTTTATCCGAAATTTTAAGATTTTCGGGGGTAATTTTTATTCCGCCTGCACGGAGCTTTTCAATCTCGCCGCAGAGGTGCTTTAAGTCGATAACCATACCGCAGCCTAAGACGTTGACTACCTCTTCGCGCAAAATACCGGAAGGGAGCAAATTTAAGATGAACTTGCCCTTTTCGTTGATGACTGTGTGACCGGCATTGTTGCCGCCCTGATAACGGCAGACGACGTCGTATTCCTGTGACAAAAGGTCAACCATTCTACCCTTGCCTTCGTCGCCCCAGTTAATTCCGCAGATACTTGTAAGCATATATTATCCCCCTAAAAGAGTTTTTGTTTTGTGCGGCTGACTTGCCCGCCATGAGTGAACATATTCAGCCATATACTATTATAAATTAGTATAGGCTTTAAGTCAAGTTAAAAGCTTAAATAAAGGCTTTTTAACCACACAAAAGTTAAAGCACCGCAGGCTGTCTGCGGTGCCGCATATGCATTATTGACTTTCAAAGTAGAAGATATCTTCAAACTTTTTATCCAAGGCTATGCACAAAATCAACGCAAGCTTTGCCGTCGGGTTGAACTGCCCCGTCTCTATACTGCTTATCGTGTTTCTTGAAACGCCCACTATCTTTGCGAGCGCCTCCTGCGAGAGCCCTGCCTGTTGCCTTACTTCCTTAATCCTGTTTTTAAATACAAGCTTACCCTCTGCCATTTAAAGTACAACCCCACACAATTCAAGAATCCAAAAGACTAAAAATGAAATAAAGCATAGGCACATGAGTACGCTTAAGACAATATAAATTACCCTTTGTTTGCTCATCTTAACGGCGTTTCCTATGAATTGCACCGACTCCATACCGCCGATAATAAGCCAGATTTCAAGTGGTATTTTACCATTAACAAGCGCAGAGACAAGCATTACTATGCCTCCTATAAAAAGACCTACGCTCATTGCTAAAGAGTTGGCTGAAAGCATACCCTGCCTTTCCCTTTCGTCGCCGTTCTTGTTTTCCTTTCTCGAAGCCTCTAAAATATCCTCTTTGGATAGCGTGGCGTTAGTATCTTCCGCAACTGCCCCGTTGTTGCCTTGCGCAACTCCTTCCGAGCTTTGCTCTATTTCTTCCGAACTTTGCACGTTTAATTCTTCCCTCTCTTCCATATTTCGCCTCCCGCCAAGTTTTCTTGGCAACTATATACTATCATTGCCAAGTTTACTTGTCAAGCGTTTTATAATAAAATGCGCACGGCAGACTGCCGTGCGCATTTTGTTATGGTAAATGTAATTAGTTGTTTACGCTATAGAGAAGGTCGAAGTAGGTGGGGAAAGGCCAGTAGTCGGCTGAAACCAAAGTCTCCATCTTGTCTGCACGCCTTCTGATGTCGTCCATAATGGGAAGAACGACGTGAGCCATTGCCTGGGAAGCTTCGCCTACCTTTGAAAGGTCGATAGCCGCAAGCGCACCTTCGAGCTTGTTGGTTAAAGCCAACACCTCGTCGTTGAGGGTTGCAAGGGTGGTAATGGTCTCCTTTTCGGCTACGCAGGGAAGCTCTTCGCATACCGACTGCTTAGCGGCTACGTTAGCGCACAGCGTTGCAACGTAATCGGACACTGCGGGAACGATATCCCTCTTAACCATCTCAACCATGGTCTTAGCCTCGATGTTGATGATCTTTGAGTAGTTCTCCAGCTGGATATCAGCACGGGCGATAGCCTCTTCCTTGGTGTATACTCCCTGACGAACGAACACTTCGATATTCTTTTCCTCGAAGCATACGGGAACTGCGTCTGCAGTGGTCTTATTGTTGAGCAATCCGCGCCTTGCAGCTTCGGGTTCCCATGCGGGGCCGTAGCCGTCCTCATTGAAGATAATGCGGTAGTGTGCCTTTAATTCTCTCTTTATAATTGCATCTGCAGCCTTTTCAAGATCCTTTGCCTTTTCAAGCTCGTCTGCAAAAGCTTCGAACGCGTCTGCAACTATGGTGTTCAAAACGATGTTAGCGTCGGCTACGTTTGCCTGTGAGCCGAGCATACGGAACTCAAACTTGTTACCCGTAAACGCGAAGGGGGAAGTCCTGTTTCTGTCCGTTGCGTCCTTGGGGAAGATGGGGCTTTCGGGTACGCCTATGCTGCCCTTCTGCGCAGTCTTGGGAACGTAATCCACGTCGTTAACGATGGAGTCAACCAAAGCGCCGAGCTGGTCGCCAAGGTATACGGATACGATTGCGGGGGGAGCTTCGTCCGCACCAAGTCTGTGGTCGTTACCTGCGGAGGCAACCGAAGCCCTTAAGATACCCTGATAGTCGTCAACCGACCTGATTACTGCCGCTAAAACGAGTTTGAACAGGGTGTTGTCCTCGGGATTATCGCCGGGATTTAAGAGGTTAAATCCGTCGTCGGTGGACATAGACCAGTTGTTGTGCTTGCCCGAACCGTTTACGCCCTCGAAGGGCTTTTCGTGAAGGAGACATACAAGGTGATGCTTGGAAGCAACCTTCTTCATAATCTCCATAGTGAGCATGTTGTTATCTACTGCAACGTTGGTTGTGCCGAAGATAGGCGCCATTTCGTGCTGAGCAGGGGCAACCTCGTTGTGCTTGGTCTTAGAGAAGATGCCGTAAGACCAAAGCTCTTTATCCAGATCGTGCATGTATGCGGCAACTCTGGGTTTAAGCACGCCGAAGTAATGATCTTCAAGCTCCTGCCCTCTGGAAGCCTTAGCGCCGAAAAGCGTTCTTCCGCAGAGGCGTAAATCCTTTCTCTTTAAATATTCTTCCTCGTCAACAAGGAAATATTCCTGTTCGGGGCCTACGGTAGTTGCAACCTTTTTGCACTCCTTACCGAAGAGCTTTAACACCCTCTTAGCCTGTTTATCGATTGCCGTCATCGAACGGAGAAGAGGCGACTTTTTATCCAACGTCTCACCCGTATAGGATACGAATACCGTGGGTATGTAGAGCGTACCCTCTTTAACAAATGCGGGGGAGGTAGGATCCCAAGCGGTGTAACCTCTTGCCATATAGGTTGCACGGGAACCGCCTGAAGGGAAGCTGGAAGCGTCGGGCTCGCCTACGATAAGGCTCTTACCCGTAAGTCTCATGATAGCCTTGTCACCCTCGGGTTCGATAAAGCTGTCGTGCTTTTCTGCCGTTAAACCCGTAAGGGGCTGGAACCAGTGTGTATAGTGGGTTGCACCCTTGGATACCGCCCATTTCTTCATAGCCGAGGCAACCGTACCTGCAATGGATACGTCCAGAGTCTTGCCTGATTCGATAGTTGCTCTCAACAGCTTGTATACTTCGCTGGGTAAAGTTTCCTTCTGAACCTGACTGTTAAATACGTTCTCGCCAAACGTTTCAGGAATATTCATAAAACACTCTCCTAAAGAAATTGTATACCAAGATTATAGGCAATAAACGCTCAAATGTCAACAATTAACGCCTTGTGCGACATTCACAAGTCTTAATAAAAACTATAAGCAGAAGTTATAACACCTCTGGGGGATTACGTGACTGTTTCTGATTATTATCAACTTTATCGGGGTATGTTGCTTTGAAAAGAAACGAGCAAGACAAGGAAGGCTACCCCAACCCCAGCCCGTCTCGCTGGAAAGATGCAAGTAAGACAAGGAAGGCGAGGCTTTTCGACGGGGAGTTTACTAAACCGTAAATGACCCGAGAAAAACGCAGTCTGACACCGTATTACGACGCATATTTACAGCGAATATTAATCGTCAAAACGAGCTGGTTTAATAAGATGCGTCCCCTTAACGTCCTCGTGCATGGCGGTCACGTCCTCGGCGACAATGCCCCGCTGCAGGGAGGCATAGCCGTGCTTTTTACGAATTTCGTCCACGCAGCGCTCGACCTTTTCCCGCTTCAGATAGTCCCCCGCCGCCTCGTCAAAGGTCAGCTGGGAGGCCTCGCCGTCGAACCCTGAAACGGTTACGCCCAGCGCCCTTACGCAATAGGGCGGGCTGAACCTCTCGCAAAACAGCTCTAAAGCATGCCTGGCAATCTCCCCGCAAAGGCAGGTGTGGCGCACCTTTTTCTGCACGGTGTAGCTCGTTAAATTGCCGTCCCTCACCCAGAGGTGAACCGTATCGGCAAGTCCTAAACCGCTCTCTCTGAGCCTTGCCGCAACGCTCTCACTCAGCACGTACAGCGTTCTTTCGATATCGTTTAAAGAGGTTAAGTCCTTGACGCACGTCATGGAGTTGCCTATAGATTTTAATTCTCTGTCCTCACCGGCAGGGCGAACGGGGACGTCGTCCTCGCCCCTGGCATAGACCAACAGCGTCTGGCCAAACTTGCCCAGGGCATTAATAACCCGTCTGTCCTCCGCACCTGCAAGCTTGCCTATGGTGTCGTAGCCCATGCCCGTAAGCTTTGCACACGTGGCGCCGCCCACCATTAAAAGGTCGGATATAGGCAGCGGGAAAACCACCTTTTTATAATTTAGCAGGGAAATAACCGTAGTCCCGTCGGGCTTCTTTAAGTCGGAGCCGAGCTTGGCATAGACCTTATTAAACGATACGCCCACCGACACGGTTAAGTTCAACTCGCTTTTAACGGCAAAACGTATTGTATCGCCAATATGGCGTAAAAACCCGTCTGAAAAATGCTGCTGGCCGTCGACCTCGGTATACTTCTCCCCGTCGTATTCGGGAAAGACTTTAGTAAATTTAGTCACGTCCAGCCAGCACTCGTCTATGCCGTAGTTCTCGATTAAATCGGTATACCTTGCATAAATCGCCCTGACCTTTCTGGAGTACTCCATATATTTATCGAAGTGAGGCCTTACCACAATAAGGTTAGGGCATTTCTTTTTAGCCTGCCAGACGGTGTCGCCCGTCCTGACTTTAAAGCGTTTGGCCTCCTCGCTCTTAGCCAGCACGATGCCCCGCCTCTCCTCCTCGTTACCGCAGACGGCTACGGGTACGCCGCAGAGTTCGGGGTTTAACATTCTCTCCACCGAGGCGTAAAAATTATTCAAGTCGGAATGCAGCACAATTCTTTCCATAATCTTATTATAGCACGTTTAATTGAGTTTTACAATATTAATATACCCCTCACTTGACCAGTCCCGAAAGTTGTTAATAATTTTTGCTAAATCCCTTGAAATTTTATAGAACGGATAGTATAATTATATTTAAATTTTTAGGAGGATTTTTTTATGTTAGACAAGAAAATTGCAGAACTCATCAATGACCAGGTTAATAAGGAGCTGTATTCAGGCTACCTCTACCTCGATTTCGCTAACTACTACGAGGCTGAGGGTTTGGACGGCTTTGCTCATTGGTATCAGATTCAGGCTCAGGAAGAGCGCGACCATGCTATGATGATGAGAAGGTACTTAATCGACAACGGCGTAAGGGTTACCTTTGACGCTATCGCTAAACCCGACAAGGTGTTTGCTTGCCACGCTGATCCCTTGAAGGCAGGCTATGAACACGAACAGTACGTAACCTCTTTAATCAACAATATCTACGCAGAGGCGTTCAAAATTCACGATTACAGGACTATGCAGTTCCTCGATTGGTTCATCAAGGAACAGGGCGAAGAGGAGAAGAACGCTGACGATATGTTGAGAAAGTACGAGCTGTACGGTCACGACGCAAAGGGCTTGTATGCACTCAATCAGGAGCTGTTGGGCAGGGTTTACACTCCCTCGACTACCGGCCCCGCAATGTAGTGGGTGTGACCCACGGCAGGGTATCTTAATTACCTGAACACTTGACCAACCGTTCACTCATCAAAGTGGGGACGCCCACGGCGGAGTTTCTTAATTGCATGAACGGTGAACAAACTCCACACAAATCAAAGTGGGGACGCCCACGGCGGAGTTTCTTAATTGCATGAACGGTGGACAAACTCCACACAAATCAAAGTGGGGACGCCCACGGCGGGGTATCTTAATTGCCTGAACGGTGGACAAACTCACCACTCATCAAGCAGGTGCGACCTGTAGCGGAGT
>JBJFAG010000231.1:6870-9120 GCA_051887795.1 Candidatus Coproplasma sp.
TGGACAAACTCACCACTCATCAAGCAGGTGCGACCTGTAGCGGAGTTTCTTAATTACCTGAACGGTGGACAAACTCACCACTCATCAAGCAGGTGCGACCTGTAGCGGAGTTTCTTAATTGATAAAACTTCATACCGCATAAAAACCACGGGCGGCGTCGAAAGACGCCGCCCGCTTATTTTTCTAATCAATTATCACCACGCCATTTAATCAATTATCGCCATAGCGGCGCGGGGCTTTTGCAAAAAGCCCCGCGCCACTGTTATTATTAATTATGCTCAATCCGTCTCCCGCATCTTTAATTGTGACTGCATATCCTCTGCAAGACGGTTGCTTGCAACGCCAATCTTATCATTTAAGGCATCCTTAAATTCCTGAACCGAATATATTCCGCAATCCGTCCTATCCTCTTCAACCCTTACAATAGGCTCACAGCCGCCCTTAGTCGGAGTGTTATCATCCTCATCCCGCTTTGCGTTGAGGGAAGATATAAACTTACCCAGGATATTATCAAGTCCGTATGTGATTTCGTCTGCGGAATAGCACGCCGAACGACAAATTTGCTGGTTGGCATGGCGCACGGTGAGGTCAAAAGTTTTATTTTTCCTCTCCGCGTCTATTTTAAACAACGCCTCTTTAATCTTATCAGCCCTGCCTGTCTCTATGTAATAACAGATTATGTCCAACCCGTCCCAATCTATATAATTGACAATATCGAAAAATAATTTTGCCTGTCTGATAATTTCAGCCGACTGACTTTTGATTTCTTCAGCTCTTTTAAACCCCTCGTCTATCTTATCTTCTATAGCTATAATCTCTTTCTTCTTCTTTTCGATTTCAGCCTTTAACTCCAAGCCTTTAGGAGTATATTTATCACCCTTTTCACTTCCTTGAGTAAGATCTGCCCTTTGAATGTAGTATTCTGTAAGCACCGATTCACAGTCTTTAAAAGCACTCTTGTTTTTTCTGTAATTGGTCGTATTCTTTTTTAAATTCCACGTATCTGCCCAATATATAATGACTATAGAGAGCGCAAAAGTAAAGACGTAAAATGGCGGAGAAATAATAAATACAAGTTCATCCCCACCCGTAATAATATATATTAACCAGATGAAAATAGGTGCTATCAAGAAAAAAGCCAATAACCCAAGAGCAATTTCTATCTTAATATCTTTTTTTCGCTCATTAATCTTTATCTCAAGCGAATCCTTCTCTTCTTCCTTTTGCTTTATGAGTTTATCCAGCTCTTCAATTTCGGGTTTGTGGGTATGCTTTTGCTCTATCTCCCTCTCCGTTTCGTCAATCGACTTTTGAATGCTGTCGATTTGTGCGCTTAAGGAGTGTTTCTCTTCGGTTTCAATGTCGTGCGTTTCATCTTCGTTTTTTGAAACCGTAGACATAACCGCACGGATTGCATACAACTCGCTTAGCGTTTTAACAGTCTCCTCTTTCATAATTCCCTCTTTCGTAAAACTCAGCTGCTCACTTGGTCAATTGTGCAATTACTCCGTCCAAAGCAGAAAAATAATCCTTGAACGTCTTGGAGCAGACTTCGGCGTTTTTGATCGTTACGCCGTCGCACCTAAGTCCCGTTACGGCAAACGCCATGGCAACCCTGTGGTCGCCGAAGGTCTCGATTTCGGCAGCGCGGGGCTGCGAGGGATAAATCTTCACCCCGTCCTCCCGCTCTTCCACCTTAACGCCGAGGGCGGTTAAATTGGTAACGATTGCGTGCAATCTGTCGCACTCCTGTCTGCGGATATGCGCAACGCCGACAATCTCGGTGGGTTTGGAAAAATAGGGGGCGATAGCCGCAAGCGTTAAAGTCTGGTCGGAAAAGGCGGACATATCCACCCTTCCCCCGTCGAAGTTTTTGACAAGCTGTATAAATTTATAATCCCCCTGCATGGTGTGGGGCATTATGCCGTTAACCGTGATATTAGTGCCTAAAATGCGGTTGATTGCATACAGGTAGCACGCCGCGGACACGTCGGGTTCAATCTCGTAGCGCTTTGCCTTATAGCTTCCGCTGACCGTGTACGCGCCGTCCCCCTCTTCAACGTTGACGCCGAACGACCACATCATATCCAGCGTCATGGTTACGTAGTCCATGCCGTGACTGCCCACCGTCTTTATGGTGAACGGCTTATTTACCAGCACGCCCGCCATGAGAAGAGCAGACAGAAACTGACTGGATTTAGTGATATCTACACACACCTCGCTCTCAAGCTTTAAAGTACCTTTAACCCT
>JBJFAG010000232.1:0-9070 GCA_051887795.1 Candidatus Coproplasma sp.
AACTCAACCGAGTTCAACCCCGACAGCAAGCACCCCGTAATAGACATTATGCCCGACCAGTTGGGCGTTAGGATGGGCGGAACGATGCGTTTAGGCGCATATCCCTGCAAGGTTTTGGGCGACATTATGAAGCAAAGCTACGGCGAGGATATGATCTCCGAACGCCACCGCCACAGATACGAGTACAACAACGACTACCGCGAAGAGTTAATTAATGCAGGTCTTGCCGTTGCAGGTACCTCCCCCGACGGTTCGCTGGTTGAGGCTGTGGAAATTCCCTCGCTCGACTTCTTTATCGGCGTACAGTTCCACCCCGAATTTAAATCCCGCCCCCAGAGCGCACACCCCATATTCCGTGAGTTCATCAAGGCGGCTGTCAAATACTCCCTCAAATAATTTAAGCATATACGGCATATAATTTAATAACCGTAAAGGTAATTAATATGAAATATAACACCAATTTTAACAACATTGCACAAAACTACCTCTTTGCAGAGGTTGCGGACAGGTCGTCAAGATACGCTGCCGCACACCCCGAAAAGCAGGTGTTAAAGTTAGGCATCGGCGACGTAACGTTGCCCCTTGCCCCTGCGGTAATCTCTGCTATGCACACCGCCGTTGACGAAATGGCGGATAAAGCCACCTTCAAAGGCTACGGCCCCTACGAGGGTTACGACTTTTTAAGGGAGGCTATCAAGGGCTATTATAAGGAGTTCGGCGTTGAAATAGGCATGGACGAGATATTCGTCTCCGACGGCGCCAAGAGCGATTTAGGCAATATCTTAGACATATTCGGCACCGAAAACACCGTTCTGGTTCCCGACCCCGTCTACCCCGTATACGTAGATACCAATACCATGGCGGGCAGAAAGGTTATCTTCGCCAACGCCACAAAGGACAACGGCTTTTTGCCCATGCCCGACTATAGCGTCGACTGCGATATAATCTATATCTGTTCCCCCAACAACCCCACGGGTGCGGCATATTCGGTAGCTCAGCTTAAAGAGTGGGTGGACTATGCTTTAGCTAAGGGTGCGGTTATTCTGTACGACAGCGCATACGAAAGCTTTATTACTGAAAGCGGTTTAGCCCGTTCAATCTTCCAGGTGGAGGGTGCAAGGGGCTGCGCCATCGAGTTCTACTCCTTCTCCAAGATTGCAGGGTTTACGGGCGTTCGCTGCGGCTGCACCATAATCCCCAAGGAGCTGGGCGGCGACGGACTCAACGCCAACAAGCTTTGGTACAGGCGCCAGGCTACCAAGTACAACGGCACGCCCTACATCATTCAGGCGGGCGCTGCGGCGGTGTTCACCAAAGAGGGCATGGCGCAGATCAGGCAGAACATTGCCTACTATCAGGCAAACGCTTCAATAATTGCAAGCTGCATGGATGAGCTTGGTATCTGGTACACTGGCGGTAAAAACTCCCCCTATATCTGGCTTAAGTGTCCCAATAATATGGGCAGTTGGGAGTTCTTCGACCTGCTTTTAAACGAGGCTCAGGTTGTCGGTACCCCCGGTGCGGGCTTCGGTAAGAACGGCGAAGGCTTCTTAAGATTGACGGCTTTCGGCAGTACGGAAACGACTAAAGAGGCTGTAGCAAGGATTAAAAAACTTTTAAGCAGATAATAAAACTTTACTTTTAATAGAAGGTAAAAAGTTATGGAAAAAAAAGAGAGAGGATTGGGTGTTTTATGCCATATTTCGTCCTTACCCAACGAGTACGGCATAGGCTCACTCGGTAAAGAGGCGTATGAATTTGCAGACCTGTTGAAAAAGGCAGGGGTAAAGTATTGGCAGATTCTCCCCTTGCAGCAGACGGGCTATGGCGATTCGCCCTATTCGTCGGTTTGCTGTAATTCGGGCAACCCCTTCTTTATAGACCTGGTTGACCTTAAAAAACAGGGGCTTTTAGACGACGAGGAGTTGGAGGGGGCAAAGGAACCCTGCGACAAGGTCGATTATGACAGGTTGGCCGCTAAGCGCTATGCGCTGTTGGTAAAGGCATATACCCGCTTCAATATCCGTTCCCAGGAGTTCGTCGACTTCATAAACAGCGGAGAGTACGAGGATTACGCCCTGTTTATGTCGCTTAAAAACCGCTACGGCGACAGCTTCTATAACTTCCCCGAAGCGTATAAGTACAAAGAGCATTTAGCTATGTACGAGTTCAGAAATTCGGTATACCGCACCGACTACTGCTTCTGGCTGTTCGTTCAGTTCCAGTTCAATCGCCAGTGGCAGGCGCTGAAGTCCTACGTCAACAGCTTAGGCATTAAGATTATCGGCGATATTCCCCTCTACGTTGCATACGACTCCTCCGACCTGTGGGCCCGTCCGGAGCTATTCCAGCTTGACGAAGATTTAAAACCCGTCAAGGTGGCGGGCGTTCCCCCCGATTATTTCTCGGCAACGGGGCAGCTTTGGGGCAACCCCCTCTATAACTGGAATGCGGCCAAGGCTGAAAATTACAGCTGGTGGATGGCAAGGGTTGCAAAGGCTAAGCAGATGTACGACGTAATCCGTATCGACCACTTCAGGGGCTTCGACAGATATTACGCTATCCCCGCAGACGCGCAGGACGCAACCGTCGGCGAGTGGGAGCAGGGACCCGGTAAGGAGTTCTTTGCCGAGGTTGAAAAGCGCTTAGGCCACACCGAGATTATTGCAGAGGATCTGGGCATTTTAGACGACGGCGTTATCGCTTTAAGGGACGGCTGTGAGCTGCCCGGTATGAATATCTTACTCTTCGCCTTTGACGGCGGGGAAACTAACGCCTACCTGCCTAAAAATATCGTTGAAAATTCCGTTACATATACGGGTACGCACGATAACGACACGGCGGTCGGCTTTGTAGAGAGCCTCTCCGAAGAGCAGCTTGCTCAGTTTAAAAAGCAGCTCAGAAAGTCCATGAAATGGCAGGGTATTTACGAGCCCTTAGTAACCGTTCAGGACGTGGGCTGGGCGCTGTGTAAATCGGCGGCTTTCAGCAAGTCGTACATGGCAATTCTGCCCATACAGGACGTCTTGGGCCAGGATAATACCTGCCGTATGAACGTTCCCTCAACCCCCACGGGCAACTGGCAGTACCGCTTGAAGAAGATGCCTTCAAGGCACAGCATGGCAATGCTTAAAAAGCTCATTAAAGACAGCAGAAGGGGATAAAAAGCCATTATGTGTAGTTCCCGCAAAAAATAAGACACATGGCGTGGTAATATAAGGCGTGGCGTGAAGTCACGCCTTTTTAAATGTATTCGCGTAAGAACAGATTTTATAGCAGTGATAAGATACTATCTTAGGGTATATCGGCAATATTGCGCTTGAAAAAGACCATTTTTTATGATAGAATAAAACAAGAGGTAAATATATGGCAATCCATAATAAATCACATAGTAATCATGCATTAATGTCATTAAACAAGTTGCGCAAAGATAAAAACTTTAAGCAAAAAACCGCCAAAGATTTTGTTGCGCCAAATGATATAGTAGTATCACTAACTATAATGGATTGTTGTGATTATTTAAAACAATTACCTGACGAATCTGTTCAGCTAATTTGTATTGATCCTCCATATAATCTTGAACTTGCTGAATGGGATTCCTATGAGAATTATATTGATTGGGCTGCAAAGTGGATAAACGAATCTTATAGAGTTTTATCGAAAAACGGGAGTATGGTAATTTTTGGAGGTATTCAATTCAGAGATTCAAAGTCGGGTGATTTAATTGATATAATTCAGTATATACGGAATAAAACAAAGTTTAAGCTTATAAATACAATCATTTGGCATTATAAGAATGGTATGTCTGCGCACAGATATTTTGCTAATAGGCATGAAGAAGTGATTTGGCTGACAAAATCAGATGATTATTACTTTGATTTAGACTCCGTTAGAGTACCTTATTCTGAAGAAGATTTAAAAATCGCTCTTAAAGATAAAAGATTAAATCCTGAAAACACGATAAAAGGAAAAAATCCTACTAACGTGTGGCAGATTGGAAGATTGAACGGAAACAGTAAAGAACGTGTGGGACATCCTACTCAAAAACCTATCGAATTAATTGAGAGATTTATTAAGGCTTTATCGTATCCTGGAGCTGTTGTCCTAGATTTTTTTGCAGGTAGTGGTACGGTTGGCCGAGTTTGTATAGCAGAAAAACGACATTGCTTGATGTGTGATAATGATAAATCTTCAATTGATTATTTTAGCAAGCATATAAAATTAATGGAAAAATCAGGGCCAAAACCAAGTTTCACTTATGTCAATAACATAGAAGAATTTTTTACCGAATTGACCACGGTAAAAAAACAATAAATTAGGAGAAAATTGCGATGAAGAAAACACAATCAAAGCGATTGACTGAACAGCATAAAATTTCTCAGGGCGTTATAGGGATATTTGGCGAAGAGGCTCATCAACATGATAGCGACGTGTCGGCCAATTCTCATATCGTACAAACATTACTTGAAAAGGAATTTCCGCAGTTGACTTTTCGTTACAGGAAAGATATTTCTAAAGCAGAAATAAATTTAGCATTACAAAAAGTTGATGGATATCTTGGGCAAACGCTTTTTGTTAAAAATTCAAGGATTAAGCCTGACGGTGGATTAATAGAGGTCAAGGATGATAATGGCAATTGGCGTGTGATTTTAGTGTCTGAGGCCAAACATCAAGGTAAGGACATTGAAAATATTCGAAATGGTACGCTTGTCGGAAAGAAGAACAATCAAGATATTATGGCTGCCGGGAATGCAATTGAAAGAGCTTATAAAAATATTGCAGAAATTGCAAACTATATGTTATTAGAGCCGTATTTTCCATATGTTCTATTTTTAGAAGGGTCAAACTTTTTAACTCACGATATTACTATTGAAAGACCAGACGGAAGAAAAGTTACGTTAACGTATAATGCAGGAAATCTCAACAGGTTAGACCGATTAACTGCTGCAAATTATGGTATGCCTATAAACACTAATCTTTGCGAGAATAGGTTTGTTTCGTGTAATGAATTAAATATTATGTTGCAAGCTGTTTCTATTTATGCACAAAAAAACGGCGAGCGTTGGGAAAAAGACGATATGGTAGCAATTATGATTGAGGTGGCGAAAACTTCTCTAAGAATGTTGGGTAAGGACTTATTTGTACAGCTTACAACAACCAAAAACTAGACTATAGAATAGCATAACGGGCGCACCGAAAGGGTGCGCCCGTGTTTTACTGTTTTCTTTCATATACCCTTACGCAGAGTACCGTCATATCGTCGGGGGTGCCGATTACTCTTTTCTTTGCCTCGGCGAGAATGTCGTCTGCAAGGGCCTGGGGGTTTAAAGGCTTAAGCTTACCGATAAACTCATACAGCTCGGAAACGCTTTCAAAGCAGGAGGTTATTCCGTCGCTCATAAACACGACAATATCATTCTTTTTCAGCTGTTCGCGGCTTACGGCGGGGTGCAGGTTGTCTAAAATTCCGAGGGGGAGGGAGTGGCTCTCCAGAACCTTAATCTCACCCTTTCTCACAATCAACCCTACGGGCGAACCGATTTTGACGAATGAGGCGGACAGGGTGTTTAAATCTATCGTGGCCGCGTCAATGCAGGTAAAGCGTTCGTCACGGTTAAAGCATAACAGCTTGTTAATGGTGTCCAGCATGACGTCCCGGGGCATCTGCGAACGGCTGAACGCCTCGATTAGCGAAATGGCGGTAGCGGAGACCCTGCCTGCATACTCACCGCTGCCCATTCCGTCGGAGAGCGCCATTAAAAAACTGTATTCGCTAATCTTGATTACCGAATGGGTATCCCCCGAAACTCTCTCCCCGTTTTTAATCGCATAGGCAACCCCGAAGGCGGCGTCGAATCTCGGCGGTTTAGTCAGGACGTAAGCACACTTTTCACTGTTGTATACCGTCTTACTCTTTAGCATAAACCGCTCGCCCAACGTATCTTCAACGCAGGCCTTGACGGCGCTAAAGTCGGTTGAACCCACCAAAGTCAGGTATATCTGTCTGGTGCCGTTGCCCGTAATTTTCAGTTCGGGACAGGTTATCCCGCTTGCAGACAGGGCTTTGGCGAGCTTTTTTTCCAATGCGGAGTGGTCGTCGCCCTCACGGCAAAACTCCACGGCCCTCGCCTTAAGCACCTCGGCAACGCCCCTCGCCTGGTCGGCGAGCAGCCGCCTGCCGTTTTTGGCGTTCTCCGCCTCCATGGTGGCCTTTCGGTATTCGTACAACAGCTTGTTTACAATCTCGATCAGCTCCGACGGGTTTTTGCAGTTGCGTGTGACGTCTGCGGACAGGTCGATAAACCCAACCTTGCCCTTTAAACACCCCGCTTCGATAAGGGCGGCGAAGCCCTTATAAACACCGCTGTCTTTGCATGCGTCTTTTTTGGTGCAGCCGCTGCAGGCCCTCTGCCTGGTTTCTGTAAGCATGCGCCTTTTCATGGCGTTCTCGTCGGGGCCGTCGTCCAGGGCGTTAAATGCACAGGCAATCTCACGGAATACGTCGCTCATTTTATACAGATTTTCGCTCAGCTCCTCACGGCATCTGACCGCCTCGCTGCGGGGTAAGACCTTCTGTAAAGTCAGCATAGAGCGTAGGTTATCCACGCTTTTTTCGCTTGGCAGGGTGGTTATAAAACAGAGGATAAACAGCAGCATTGCGTAGGCTACTATTATCACCGCAGTCGAGTCAAAGCACCCCAGAAGGTACAGGTGCAACGCAGTGCAGGCCATGGCGGCGAGTGCGGGGGCGAACCTGCCTAAAGAGCAGAACAGCAGCGCAACCGAGGCGATGACTACGGCGGCGGTTATAAAATTTAAATCGAGGGATACGATTGTCTGGGGCAGGGATGCGACCAGGGCGACAAGCGTACAGCTTGCGTTTTTGGCAAGCCTTACGGCAAATGCGATAACCGCACCGCAGAGGCAAAGGTAGGCATAAACCCCTATAAGCTCCCTCACCCCGACGCCCGCAACGGCGAAAAAGACGGCAATGCATAAAAGCTCGTCGCTGCGGAGTCTGCAGCGGCATATGCGGAAGAGCAGGGCATAGACCGTGCGGAACGCAAAGAAGATAAAGGCAACGCACACCCCTGCGGCGATGCCCTTCAATATGTAGGGGTTGTCGATAAAATACTCCCCGCTCTGTCCCCAGGCGGAAAAGGCGACGAAGGGCCCTAAAGCAATAATGGCGTAAGCCACGGCTTCAACCCTGATTTTTCTGCCCGTCCTCCTGTACAAAAATACGATAAGCGTTAAAAACCCCGCCTCAAAGAGGCTTAAGAGCATGGTTATCCAATCGAGGGTAATAATCGAGGCAAGCACGTATATAACGGGGGTTATTAAGGCGTTGGTGCCGCATATTAGCATGGAAAAACAAACCCCGATCGAGAGCGGAACTTTGGGCGCAACCGAGTTGAGCGCAATTGTTATCAGTGCGTAAGCCGAATACAGCAAAACGCTTTTAAGGTTTAATTTCAATGCCATAACCGCATTATATAATGCAGCCGTCTGCGAATTTACAAAAGTTGTGTAAGTATATGTAAAAAAATAAAAAAGGCGCAGCGGGCGCTGCGCCTTATCTTATACGGTTGTAATTATAATATCATCTGAATCGGGTAGCTTAAGCGTTCATGAAATTAAGCTGCTCTGCCCGCTTTACGCCTGTTTTTTCATCGCCAGCCAGACGGTTAAAACGGCTATATCGGCGGGGTTAACGCCCGAAATTCTGCCTGCCTGCCCTAACGAGCGGGGCTTGACTTTATTCAGCTTTTCCCTCGCTTCTAATCTCAGTCCCTCAATCTGCATGTAGTCGACGTCGTCGGGGAGCAGCTTGTCCTCTGCCTTCTTGGCCCTGGCAATCAGCTCCTCATTCTTCTTTAAATACCCCTCGTAGCGGATAAAGACTGCGGCTGAATATAAGACGTCGGCGGGGAAGGGGAGGGCCCCGAAATACTCCGACAACTCCTTAAAAGGTATTCCCCTCTTGATCATATCGGCTAAGCTTAACGAGCCTGCCGCCCTGTCATAGCCGTGACGGGCTAAAAACTCCTCGGTCTTATCGGGGGTGAACGTGGCGGCGTTTAACGCCTTTACGGCCTCGTCATAGTCTTTCTTTCGCTTCAGATAGGTTTTATATCTCTCCTCGGTGACTAAACCGCAGTCGTAGCCCTTCTGGGTTAAGCGTAAATCGGCATTGTCCTGCCTCAGCTCTATGCGGTATTCCGCACGCGAAGTCATCATTCGGTAGGGTTCTTCAGTACCCTTGGTGACTAAATCGTCAATGAGAACTCCGATATACGCCTCGTCCCTGCCCAGAATCAAAGGGGGTAGGCCGCGTATCTGCAAGCTGGCGTTAAGTCCTGCCATAAGCCCCTGCGCCGCCGCCTCTTCATAGCCCGAAGTGCCGTTGATCTGCCCTGCGGTGTAAAGCCCTTTAACCTTTTTAAATTCAAGGGTGGGGCAGACGTCTAAGGTGTCTATGCAGTCGTATTCGATGGCGTATGCAAACCGCATGATATCCACGTTTTCCATGCCCTCTACCGAGCGGTACATCTCAATCTGTATGTCGTGGGGGAGGGAGGAGCTCATGCCCTGTACGTAGGCCTCTAAGGTGCCAATGCCCTCGGGTTCAATAAATATCTGGTGCCTCTCCTTGTCTGCAAACCTGACTACCTTGGTCTCAATCGAGGGGCAGTATCTGGGGCCCGTAGACTCAATCACCCCGTTGTAGAGGGGGGAGCGGTCGAGGTTGTTTAAAATTATCTCGTGAGTTTTTAAGTTGGTGTAGCCCAGATAACAGGGCATAATGTTTTTAGGCTGCTCTTCGCTCATAAACGAAAAACCGCCAATGTCCTCCTCGCCGTCCTGAACCGTCAGCCTGGTTAAATCCAGCGTGCGGAAGTCCACCCTGGCGGGGGTACCCGTCTTGAAACGGCGTACGTTATAGCCCAAGTCGATAAGGTTTTTAGTCAACGCCGTTGCGGGTGCAAAGCCGTTGGGACCGCTGTCTGTCACGACTTCGCCCGTTATGGTCCTGGCGTTTAAATATACGCCCGTCGCAAGCACGACT
>JBJFAG010000233.1:0-9069 GCA_051887795.1 Candidatus Coproplasma sp.
CTCGGCATTTGTTGCATCTCCTTCTGAGAGAACTTGACTTCGCTTGCCGATAAATATGATAGATTTTTTATGCGCAAAAGGAGTGGGTCTCGTTGCACCCTTTTTGAGTGAAATAATTTTGTTAGGAGGAATATTTGTGAAGAGAAAATTTGGAAACAAGGCCATGAAACTTGCTGCAATCTGCGTAACGAGCGCATTAGCTTTTTCATCGGCAATTATGCCGCTTTCGGCGTCTGCGGCATCGCTTTCGGCAAACGGAAAGTATTATTCCAATTACGAAAGTTATGCGGAATTGCTTGAAGCCGTAGGCGAAGTCAACCTTCAGACCGCTGAAGAGGGACAGGTTCTGTTAAAGAACGACGGAACGTTGCCCTTGTCAGGCAAGGAACGCGTAAGCGTGTTCGGCGTTGCGTCGTCGACTACGGTGGCAGGTCCCAACAGCGGAGATGCGTTCTTCAAGTACACCGACTTCGAGGTGAGCGACAGAGGTCCTATCTATGACAGCTTAGAGGCTGCAGGGTTCAAGGTTAACCCTACGTTAGCCGATTTCTATGCGGCTAAGGGCTTCTCCACCAGCGATTGCGGTAAAGAGACAATCGACTATACCAAGTCGGTTGAAAACTCATTGAAGCTGTACGACGACGTGGGCATAATCGTGCTTTCAAGGTACGGCGGCGAGGGTTCCGACCTGGATATGATTACCAGCGAAGAACAGGACAATATGTACGGTGAGCAGGAGTCGATGTACGAGAACGACGCCCTCTACACCGGCGAGTATGCGGCGTCGGCAAACAGCGGCGGCGGTATGATGGGAGGCCCTCCGGGAATGGGCGGTTCCTCTCACGACGTTGCAAAGACGAGCGCCAACTACGATGAGGACGGCACTACGTATAAGCACTACCTTCAGCTGACCGACAGCGAGGAAGAGCTTATCGACTACGTAGCAAAGACTTGTAAGAAGGTTGTAGTCGTTCTCAACACTTCCAACGCAATGGAGTGCTACAACTTAAGAGAGGACGACAGAGTCAACGGTATACTCTTAATGGGACGCGGCGGCGACAACGGACATATGGCGGTTGGCGAGATACTTGCAGGTTTAGTCAATCCCTCCGGTAAGCTGGTAGACGAGTGGAACACCGACTTCACCGCAGACCCCACCTGGAACAACTACGCCTGGAACGACCAGACGGGCAGCCAGAACATGTACTACAACGGCACTTACGGCACGGGTATGACAGAGTATACGGGCAACGGCAACTATGACGACTACCTCACCCGCGGAACTACGGAAATTACCTACGGCTCACATAACCAGAACGGTTATTACGGCACCGACTATGAAGAGGATATCTACCTCGGCTATGCTTATTGGGAGACGCTGTACTACGAAATTTACAACGGACTTCTCACGAGCGACAGCGTAACCTATCAGGGCAACGGCGTAACCCACACCGTTACAAAGAGAGAGGTTAACGGCGTCCTCCAGACCGCGGCGGAAGCGGCAAACGAGTGGTGGGAGAAGAACGTAACCTTTGAGTTCGGCTACGGACTTTCCTACACGTCGTTCAGCTACAACATCGACAAGAACAATATCATCGCAACGGGCGGCGCGCTTGAATCGGAGAACGAGCAGATTGTAAACGGCTTCGACATCGCCACCGATATGACCAAGGCAAACCTCGATTCCTCGGAGGGCAACCCCGCTAAGGTTAAGACCTTATACATTCCCGTAACCGTCAAAAATACGGGCAGCGTAGCAGGTAAAGAGGCAGTACAGATTTACGTCACCGCTCCCTATGACAGCGAGGACGCAAAACTTCAGAAGAGCTTCGTAACATTAGTAGGCTTTGCTAAGACCGACATATTGAAGCCCGGTCAGGAGCAGACCGTACTTGTAAAAGTCAACGTACAGGATATGGCTTCCTTCGACTATGAGGACGTATACAATGCAGGCGTTACGGGCTACACCCTTGACGCAGGCGAATACACCATCCGTGCAATGGCATCCTCACACTTCGACGTTGCAACCAACACGGCCGATACCGCCGACAACTACGACGAAGTTAAGTTTACAATCGCACAGGATTCGACAAAGAAGGACAACGGTGCGGCACGTCTTGTACTCGACGACTTCAGCGGTAACGTATGCGGAGCAATCTTCTCCGAGAGCTACGACGATAACGAGAACGTAAACGGTAACGTATGGGCAACCGATACGGACGAGGACCACTACACCGTTTACAATTCGCTTCGTACCTCCAACCTGATGGCCGACAACGCAAGCGAAGAAGTTCTCTTAACCAGAGATACCTTCTTAACCTACTTCCCCGAAACTCCCACAAAGGGTGATTTGACGTTCAGCTCATCCTACGTTGAACACCTCGATTACTGGAACCAGTTCTCCGCAGCTGATAACGAGGACGACGAATGGTACCACACCAACGAAGAGCTTATTGCAAAGGGTTGGAAGCAGAACCAGGGCGAGCTCGGCGAGAACGGTACTTACGAAATTCTCCTTTCAGACATGTCGGGTATAGAATTATTCGACGATAACGGCGAAATGACTTCTCAGTGGGTTGAGTTCATGAACCAGCTCACGGTTGACGAAATGACGACGTTAATCCGCAAGAACTACAACATGTGGAGAAGTACGGGCCTTGAATCAATAGGTAAAGCGGCTAACCAGCAGAAGGACAGCTATAACAACAACGGCGACACCCTCCTCTGGGTTGACGCACCTACAATTACCGCTACGTGGAACACCGACCTCGCTTACGATATCGGCCGTGTGCGCGGTAACTTAAGCCTCTTCAACGGCTGGTCCGCATGGGGCGGTCCCGAAATGGATACGCACCGTTCGCCTTTCTCAGGACGTAACTACGAATACCTGTCTCAGGACGGTATAGTAGGCGGTTACATAGCTGCCGGCCTTACCAGCGGTATGGAAGATATGGGCGTAACCTGCTACGTTAAGCACTTCGCCCTCAACGACCAGGAGACCTGCCGCGACGGTATGGAAAATATGGTATGGTTGTCCGAACAGGCTGCTCGTCAGATATACTTCAAGGTATTCCAGATGGCTATGCAGGAGGGCGGTTCAAGCTCCTCAATGACGGGCTTCGCTCGTTTCTGCGGCGTTCCCACTTCCAGCAATAACAGGCTTATGGAAGGCATGGTAGTAGACCAGTGGGGTTGGGACGGCTTCTTCATCACCGACGGTTACTCAGGCTTCTCCAGGTGTACGACAATGGCTACGATGATGCGTTCCTTCGTCGTTCCCCTTCCCCTGAACAGCGCAATCCCCGCCATCTCCGGCAGATATGACGAAGAGAGCGGTAAGTTCTACGCTTACACAGGCGCATGGGATACCGAGCTTGAATACAAGGACGAAGCAGGCAACGATATCGAAACGCCTATGTACAACGACCGCGGCGGCGCTGCAAGCACTGCTAAGGGCTACTACACAGGTACGGAAGTTGAAAGCGGTACGCAGTGGTACTACATGAGGACGCTCGCTGCAAGAATATTTCACCATATCCAAGGCCACCAACGAATGGACGATTACTCCTTCCGTGAAAGACGGTTTGGTTTATGTGAACGCAAGTATTTCAAATCCCGACGAGTATAAGGCAGCGGCTAAGTTCGGTGACGTAACCTTTACGTTCTACAAAGCGGACGGCACGGCGCTCGGCAGTTCTATGACAAAGAACGCAGGCAGCTATTATATGACTGCCGTTGTAGCGGATACGACCAACTACACAGGTCTCAGCGCGACGGTTGACTTCTCAATTGCAAAGCGCGGCGTTACGGCAACGTTCAGCGATGCTACTTTCATATACGACGCAACCTCTCATTCGATTGCGATAGCAAACGTTACTGACGGCGTTACGGTGACGGTTTCCTACACCATAGACGGCGCAGCGGGCAACTCCGCTAAATACGTCAAGGACAATGAAGAGGCGTACGAGGTTGTTGCAAATCTCTCGTTGACGAACGATAACTACGAGATCGCCGAAGATTATAGCAGCCTGACGGCATACCTCACCATCACGAGGGCGAAGATAACGGCGAAGGCAATAAATCAAAGCGTTCCCTACGGCGCACCTATGTTCAACAATGTGGACATAGAAGATATGATTGCGCTTGTATACTCAACGGCCAATGCCGATAGTGCGGCGGAAACGGACGGTTTGACGTTTGCGGCTATCGCCATTCCGGGCTATGGAAACGGTATCTGTCCCGACGTATATAGCTACGACTTCGGTTTAAGCTACAGCTTTACCAATACGGATGCGGCTAATTCCTACGATATCACCCTTGTGCATAACGGCGTAAGCAACACCGTTGAAGATGGCTACGGTATCTATACCATAGTCAGATTAACGAGCAACAACGACGGTGCGCCCAGCGCGATTTTCACCGTGACTGCAAACGACGTTGAATACCTGTTCGATCTGGATATCACTTCCAAGTTCCTCGGCGGCGTGATTGACGGAACAGTCAACGTAACCTATTTATACAGTGCGGACGGCGGTACAACCTGGACAAGCGAAGTACCTAAGAACGCAGGCACGTATAAGGTTAAGGCGACGTTTGCCGAAACTGAAAACTATGCTCAGCAGACGGCTACCGCTACCTTTGAAATAACAAAGGCAACCTTAAATGCTATAAGCGGACTTACGTTCAACGCCGACACAGCTACCTGGACGGCTCCTACGCAGACTACGGGCAAAAAGACGATTGACTGCGGCGTGACCTATTTAGTCAACGGCGTGGCTGTGGACAGCGCAACCTATACCGCAACTGCAGCAGGTGCTTACCAAATTGTCGCCGTAGCTACGGGCGAGACGGCTGCCAACTACAACAATTCAGCGGAAACAACCGCCAACGCTTACCTTGTTACCTTCGACGGCAACAGGCCTGCGGCGGCTATTGCAGAGGTTGAGAATATGCCTGCAAACGTAGTCGTATTCGAAGGCCAGCTCGTCTCAGTGCCTGCTACAAGACCTACCCTCGGCGGATATGAGTTTATCAGCTGGAATACGACGGCAAGCGGTACGACGGTATTCGACTTCGGATGCGGTATAACGGCAAACGTAACGGTATATGCAAGCTGGAATATTGCAACCTATACCGTTGAATGGTACGTAAACGGCGTGCTTGCCTATACCGACAGCGGTATTCACTACGGTGATACGATTACGTATTCGCACGCAACTCCTACCAGGGAAACCGATACTCAGTACAGCTACACCTTCAAGGGCTGGAATATTATCGAGGAGACCGAAGATGTATTAGAGACGTTGACTGCAACGGGCAACATGCGTTACTATGCAATCTTCTCCAAGACGGCAAACGGCTACACCTTAACCTTCGTATGGTTGGCAAACGGCGAACAGCGCGCTACCGATAGCGTAATAGTTGCATACGGTGCAAGTCTGGCAGATGTTGTTTCGGCTAAAGAAATCGGTGCGGATATCATGTGGCACGACAAGTATGCCTGGGCAATTAATACGGACTTCACGGGCGGCGTTCCCGAAACCATGCCTGACGGTAACTTAACCCTCTACGGCGGTTATCTGTTGAATATCGGCGTGGGCGACGTCAACGGCGACGGAAGCGTAGACGCAAACGATATAATAATCTATCGTCAGTACATAGTCGGCGGTTACGATATAGTGGGCGTTGAAGACGCATACATTACGGCATTGGATTATGACTACACGCTAAACTACTTCTTAATCCAGACGGCAGACGTCAACAAGGACGAAAAGGCGGATATCCGTGACGTAACCTCCATACGTATGGCGTTAGTCGGAGGCTACGGCTACTACGTAGTAGAGGCGTACAACGTGAACGGTGAGGAGATTATCACCGCGGAGGATATCGGAGAGACGCAGGAAATCGTAAAGGTGGACGGCGAGTGGCTTGTAAGGGAGACCGAAACTCAGGTAGTTTTAAACGTTGCCTACGAGCAGGCAGTGCTTGAAAGCTGGAGCGAGGAGGAGAACTACATAACCATCTCCGCACCCGAGGATAAGACGATCGAGCTTGCAAAAACTACAATCTATCGTGATGAAATTCTCGATAATAAGCTTATCTCAACAGATCCCGTAACCTATGACGAATATATCTATAACTACACTGTAAGCGAGAGCGGCGATAAGCTCATTATAGATAGTTCGGACGTTCAGCTCACTTCAGGCAAGACGCTGTATATAATCGTAAAGTATGCGGAAGATAACAGGTACTACGCCCAGACGGTAACGCTGACGGAGGGTACTAAGGTTACGCCGACAACGTAAACAGACGGAAGTCTCTAACGGTTAACTGAATTATTCCTCCCAAAGCCTTGCAAGGCTTTGGGAGGAGATAAAAACGGCCTGGCGGGCCGATAAAAACAGCCAAATCTTAAAAGGAGGTAATATGGGTAGCTTTATTGATAAAATAACCTGCATGTGCGAGAACTGCTACAGCTTTATAATTTTCCTGCTCAACGTAATCGCCATTGCATACCTCGTGTTTGCCTCCTATTTCCCCAAGCGCGTATTTACCAAAATACTCGGCTGGTTCTGGATAGGCGTAATTATAGTCGGCAATATTGTCTTAATGTGCGTACATAACTGCCTGTTCACCATGCTCGGCGGGGTGTTCAGCCTGATGATGATTGCCACCATGCTCTCCACCTTAATTCCAAAGAGGGAGAAGCAGGACAAGGAAAAGGCTAAATCGAGCGGCGGCTATTACCTGTTGCGTAAAAAGGACGGCGGGTACGGTATAGAGCTGTATAACGCAAAGAACGTCTTACTTATGAAGAGCGTTTCGGCGTTCAGCGTGGATAAGGCGAGGGAGCTTATAGACGCATTCCGCGCCGAGGTGCAGGACGCCCCCGTTCAGGACAAGACCTCAACGAGAGTCAAACTTGTTGACAAGCCCAGGTTCGTCGTTGAACGCAGCGGTCAGATAAAGATTTCCTTTGTCACATTGGACGATACTTTGTACGTTGCTACGGCAAGCATTCCCGACCTTAGCGAGGCTGTCAAGCTGATTAAAAAGATTAAATGCTTTGCTATGACGGCCGACGTGTATTTGGAGACTGACGGCACTGATGCGGATACGGACAACAGCGCACCCGCCATAGAGGAGCCTGTTATCGAAGAGATAGCGGCAAGCGCTGCGGAGCCTGTAGAAGAGAACAGTTCGCCTGACAGCGCTGCGGAGCCTGAAGAAGAGAACAGTTCGCCTGACAGCGCTGCGGAGGGTGAACCCGAAGAGGATATAAAGCTGGTTACAAGGCTGGATAAGAGCTTTGAGGCAAAGCTTATTCAGAGCGAGAAGGCTCAGATTTTCTACTCAAAGCTCAAAAACCACCTGTTGGGATATAAGGGCGTTAAGATCAGAAAGTCCTGGGACAGCGAAATGTTCTACTCTGGGCGCAACCAGATTGCAAGGCTTGTCATTCGCGGCAAGACGCTGAACGTCTATTTGGCTTTAACCGATGACGAGGCGAAGGATAATCAGGCCTTTGTCCCCTGCGAAGTCGCTAAATACGATAAGACGGCCTACAGCATAAAGCTTAAAACTAACCGTTCCGTTGCGGCCGCCCGTGATGCAATAGACGTCATCTGCACGAGGTTGGGCATACAGTTCGTAGCGGAAGGTACCGAAAAATATTCGCTGCCCTATCGCACTACCCAGACGCTTATTAAAAAGGGACTGATTAAGAAAAAGCAGATCAAACCCTTTACTTACAGCAGTAAGTAAGTGCAGTAAGGGATGATGAATAATTTCTAACGTAATATCTTTATCACCCACCGCAAATAATTTGCGGCGGGTGATATATTATCAGCGGACGGAACGGCCTTTATTTTAGGCTTTACCTATTGAACGTACCTGTGATATGCGTTATTATAAAACGTAACGTTTTTTAAAGCCTGATCAGGCAGAATATGAGAGAGAATTGAAAGTTACATGGGAGGAAGATAACTAATGTTTGTGGATTTTATGCTGTTTGCCTTAATCGCTCTTTTGACGGGGGTACTCATTTTACTACGTATATTGAGCTCGAATATGAGATATCAGGAGAAGGGGTTTGTACGGCTGATAATCCTCGCCGTATGCCATAACGTCATAGATATTTTCTGGGGACTCACCTATTTTGATAAGCTGGGAATGGGTGCCGTCGGGTTATATATTTCCACTTCGTTATACTTTTGTTCCAACGTAATCCTTGCGTTTGCATGGTTCGCCTTTTTGTTCAGACTGCTCAACAACGGAAGGCCTAAAAAATGGATTTTACTTGCAGCTGCAATCCCCCTGGTGATAGTCGTTTTAATGGTTATCGTCAACATATGGACGGGTTTGCTCTTTACAATAGGCGATACGGTCGAATCCTACGCAAGGGGCAGCTGGTATATCATTGAACGAATAGGTACGACGGGATATCTTGTCGTAATCTTTGTATGGGCAATAATTAAATTCTTTCAGGCAAGGGAGAAGGCGGACCGCAAAAAATGCGCTATCATAACGCTGTTTGCGTTAGTGCCTATGGTGTTTGATTTTCTGCAGGTGTTCTTCGTGGCGGTTCCCTGCACTTCCGTGGCGTTCCAGATTGCCATAATAATAGTCTATGCGTTTATCTCCGTTGAACGGAGTGAAAACGTCCTGTTAAGCGTATCTGAAAGGCAGAAGAGCAATTTGAAAATGGCGCTCGTTCAGACGGCCATGTCCTGGTATGAGTTCAATCTGGACAGGGATTGCATTTATGACAGTAAGATATACCTGGACGGGGAGCATTACGCAGAGCAGCCCGACCGTACGGATAAAAAATACACCTCGTACTATGAGTTTTTATCAGGCAGAGTTCTGAGCGAATTTAAAGATTTATACAACCAGACCTTTTTAGCTGAAAACCTGAAGGAGAATTTTGAACAGGGCAAATCGGAGATATCATTAAGATACTGGATAAAGGATGCCGCAGGGGAAGAGAAGTATATCTTGCAGAACATCATTATGACCCGTGACGAGGTTACCAAAGAAATTATCGGGTTTGCCTATACCAAGGATATC
>JBJFAG010000234.1:0-9052 GCA_051887795.1 Candidatus Coproplasma sp.
CTGTTTTCGATAACGGTTTATCGTTGTTTAACTATGCAATGGCGGACGACCTTGCCGATATAGATAGCTATGCTAAGACGAGATATCCCACTTATGACGGCGTTTCATACGAGGAAATTGTACAGGCTTTTATATCCGAAAGGCAAAGAGCTGAACTGCGAAAGATGATTAATTTTAAGTTTATGCGTCATTCAAGATATAATCTGCCAAAAGAAAGGCTTACAATAATTGAGAAGTGGTTGCAAAAGCGAGTGCGTCGATTTATCGATATGAAAGGAAAGAATGAATAACTAAAAGTAAGACAAAAGCGAGAGGTGCGCCTCTCGCTTTTGTGATTCTTGGCTGCTTTAGCTTAACAAAACCCCCAGTACTACTGGGGGTGGATAAAAAAGCTTGCTTGCAAAAAGTAGGATAAATAAAAACCTCAAGTTATAATAGAGATGGTTTGGCAACCGCATC
This sequence comes from Candidatus Coproplasma sp., assembly GCA_051887795.1. Classification (GTDB taxonomy): domain Bacteria; phylum Bacillota; class Clostridia; order Christensenellales; family Borkfalkiaceae; genus Coproplasma. Next base: position 460 of record JBJFAG010000234.1, read on the forward strand.
ACTAAAAATAACAGGAGGTTTTTAACGAAATGAAGAATGAAATAAATAGGACGGCACATTCAACATTTAGGTGTGAGTATCACATAGTATTTGCACCCAAGTATAGAAGGCAGGCAATATATGGACAGATAAAGAAAGATATAGGAGAAATCTTTCGTAAGCTCTGCAACGAAAAGAAAGTAGAAATAATAGAAGCAGAAGCGTGTCCGAACCATATACATATGTTGGTAAGCATACCACCGTATTTAAGTATAGCACAGTTTGTGGGATTTCTCAAGAGTAAAAGCACATTAATGATATTTGACAGACATGCAAATTTAAAATACAAGTACGGGAGCAGAAGTTTTTGGTGTAGGGGGTATTACGTGGATAAAGTAGGCAAAAATGAACGCATAATACAGGAATACATAAGAAACCAGTTGCAAGAAGATAGTATGAACGACCAAATAAGTATGAAGGAGTTCATAGACCCGTTCACGGGTAGCAAGAATAAGTAGGCATAAAATAAGACAGCCACTTTGAGTGGCTGCCTGAAATAGTGATGCGATGCTAAATTTCGTACCCCAGCAGGGGTTAGCAGGTGTTAATCCCTTCTAGGGTCTGTGCAAACCACTAGTTCACTAGTGGTTTTGTTTTAATTACCTTTTAATAATTCTTTTAACTCTGCAAAGGTTAAAACCTTGGGCTTCATTGCCGACATACAGGCGGTGTTTGTGCCGAAGAAGGTTTTGGTGGTAAGGTCTACAACTATCACAGGGAAGCGGTAGTTTTCGGCGGTCAGGTTCTGTACGTTTGCAAATCCGATATTTGCTAAATAGTCAAATACATCTTGATTGTATTCGTGTCTTACGACAAGTTGTGTGTTGTTCATAAATTATACCTCTTTGAAATTATTCCATAAAGAGGCACTGAAAAAGCCCATCGTTACGACGGGCTTATAAGCATATTTACCCATCGTTCTGCCGTTAGCACCTTACAAATTGCAGGTTGCTGTGTGGTCATCGGGGCAGTCCCTAACACACTCTTTATGGTTGAGATTATTATATCATTGTTTTTAGGGGATTGTAAATAGGATAAATGGTAATTTTTATTGAAAATAGTATAAAAAAATTATCAATCATGACAATGGAAATACTCGATGGAGACGACGGCGAAGATTGATATGTAACTTTAGGTCGTGTAATTATTTTAAATAGTTATTGTATAGGTGGAAGTATTCTGCTATAATAGGCTTATTAATATTTACTTCTCATTAAAAGGGCAGGATTAGTATAAAGTAATGAACGATAATACTTTCGGCGAAAACATAAAGAAACTAAGATATTTTTATGGTGAAACTCAAAAGCAATTAGCGGAGGCGATTGGCGTTGCTCATAATTATATTTCTATGCTTGAAAAGGGGAAACGCGATTTGCCAAGTAGCGATATTGTGTGTGCGATAGCCAATCATTTTCGAATTACAGTTGAAGAATTGTATCGCCCTATAGCAAATGAAGGATATTCCATAAAAAATCTTACGATGTCGTGGGATGAGATATGGAATATCATTTGTATCATGTTTCCTGTTTACAATGCAGATAGAGCCTTAATGGATGAATTGTTCAATAGCGCTATAGAGATGCATAAAAAACAACTTTTGAACTATAAAAATCGTCAGACTCTTAATATCGAGGTAATGATAGAAATAATTGATACATATAGAAACTCCTGGGAGGAAAATAAAACAATAGAATCATTAGCAAATATTTTATCGTTGCTTTGTGTAATATGCGGCTCATTTGTTACAAAGGATGGAGAGAAAATTGAAGAACATGCAAAGATATATGGTGTTCTCGGAGGGAAAAAACTCAGTGAGGCATGTCTACGAAAAGATTATAGTATAGTCGAACTAGAAACAGCAAAAAAAGAACTTGTAAATCAATACGAGGCCATTCTTGATGAATGTTTTGAAACATTAAAAAGAGATAGTGAATGGGCTGATGTCGCAGATTATTTCCTTGCTCTTTCCTATATGGTGGGGATGGTAAACAATGAGTATGGATTGGATACTAATTCCAATATAGGGTTTGAAATGATGCAACGATTTGCATTAATGGGTAACGATGTCGCCATGAAATTCATAAGCCACAGCATATCGGTATTCAAATAATAAAACTTAACAACTAGTGAAATTAACCTCATTTAAAATCGTTTAAATCAAGCTGCTTATAGCTTATAATAGATTTACAAGCAATTGACAAATAGTAGGAGGTGGTTTTTTGAATGAATCAATAGCCATAAACGAAAATAATTCTTTCTTTGATAAACATTCAAAGGGTATTATGTGGGGCATGATAACTGTGGGCGGTATAGTAACAGGTTTTCTTGTTTACAAGAATAGGGAGATCATAGATAACTTGTTTGGTACATTATTTAAGCTACCGAAACAAGGTGTTCCTTCCATGCCGAAATGTGTTGAAACTTCTAAGCAATTAGAACAGGTTCAGATTGTCGAAAAAACTATGAGACAACACATTGAAGTCCCTATGTATTGTAGGAAGTTACCCATAGGGCAAAAAGCCTCGGCCGGAAAAATAGCGATGGCGGCTGAAATGGGATACGAGTTAGCGGATAATATGACATTGGTAAGAAAGTATTCTTATGAACGAGTGATTTAAATAAGGAGAATAAAAGAATGGGCAGAAAGTATCAACCTTTTTCACTTTTATGTCGTGAGCAGGGTCACGGAGAGTTAGAATACAAAGGTGGTGGCGACTATGAATGTCCCATATGCGGGTTTGAATATCACGACTGGGAGTACGATGATGATAGAAGCGATGAACGCTTAAGCGTATATGAGGCGGCGGAAATATGGGCATCTCATGGAAAAGATGAGGATTACATGTTCGGTTACTCTGAGGACGAATTGGAAAACGCATTATAATAGATAGAATAACGAAAAGCCGACGGGTTTAAATACCTGTCGGCTTAGATAAACCGTTAAACGTAGGGCTTAAATAATCAAGCAAAATTTGATTACATATTTATAGCATTCATAAAAGACTACTAACGAATTTTAATTATTCGAGTTGATTGCATTTTGCAAACAACTGAAAGTTAAGTGACCATATCTTCATTCAAGCTATTGCATAGGCGGAAGGTTTGTGCTATAATACGCTTACAAAACATTAAATTTATTTGGGAGAAACATATGAATAGACTTCAAGGTAAAACTGCCATAATCACGGGCGGTAATTCGGGTGTGGGTGCCGCAACGGCTTGTCTTTTTGCGGTGGAAGGCGCTAACGTTGTAATCAGCGCAAGGCGTAAAAATGCTTTGGACGAAGTTGCGGAAAAGATTACTTCTGCAGGCGGTAAGGTTTTAGCCGTTTCCGCCGATATTTCCAAAGACGAGGACTGCAAGGCATTAGTTGCCGCCGCCGTTGAAAAGTTCGGTTCGGTAGATATTCTCGTGAACAACGCAGGCGTTTTGGATACGGGACTTGCCCCCGTTGACAGGTTCAGCGACGACGAGATGCAGAAGATTATTGCAATCAATCAGGTGGGAACTATGCAGATGATTCGTGCCTGCCTTGCCGTAATGAAGAGTGGTGCGTCCATCGTAAACGTTGCATCGGTTGCAGGCGTTAACGGTGGCGGTGGAGCTGCTTACGTTTCATCAAAGGCGGCAATAATCGGCATAACCAAGCACACGGCACTTCTCAACGCAAGCAATTATATCCGTTGTAACGCAGTTTGCCCCGGAACAATCGTAACCCCTATGACTATGAATATGAAACCCGAAGAGCTTGATATGCGTATGATGGGTGCAATGAGCAAGCACGCAGACCTTAAAATTAAGCCCTGCATGGCAGACGACGTTGCCAACATAATCGCATTCTTTGCATCCGACGAGAGTAAGGCGCTCAACGGTCAGGTTGTAGTAAGCGACTTCGGCGCATCGCTGTAATTTAATAAATTAACTTAATAGAAGAATTTGCCCATCAGCCAAGCTGGTGGGTTTTCTTATGCAAAGAAAACTTCGGCAGATTTGTGATATTTATTAAAATTAGCCGAATTTTGACTATTGAAAAGTTACTTGAGTTGTCGACAATTTGTCGACAACTGAAATTGACTGCTTCCGACGGTAAAAAATATTTGACCGATGTGGTGGACGATGAAAGTGTAAATTCGGTCATTGCTCTTATTCCAAGCAAGAAAGCGATAATATTCAATAAGTACCTTAAAGGGAATTTAGAAGTAATTGAAAAAATGAAGGGAATCGACTACTCATACTATTACGAGCAGGTTGACGAATAAATCCGAGCATAAATTCTATTATGTGAATTGGTTTGAAATTGACCTATCTTCTGTATTCATGGCGGCAGACGTTTAGCGACAATGAATAATGTGGATAAACTATTGACTTGTGGCTAAATATAGTATATAATTTAGCTACGAGAATCATATTATGATATGGAGGTAATATTTTATGACGATTATTCCTATGCGTGATTTGAAAGATACGGTAGCTATTGAGAGACGTTGCGCTGAAGAGAACGGACCGATATTCGTTACCAAGAATGGTTACGGAAGATTAGTAGTAATGGATATCGAATATTATGAAAAAACTCTCGGTAAAATGTATGAGGCTAAAATGGTTAACGAAGGATTAGCCGACCTTGCAGACGGAAAGACAGTTGAAGGTAGTGCGGTTAAGGCAAAGATGAGCGAAAAATATGGCTTGTAAATACTATTTTACCGAGAAAGCGGAGAGTGACCTTGAAGGCATTCTCTCTTACATAACTAACGATTTGTGTTCCCCTATGGCGGCACGCAATCTGGGTAGAAAGATATTTGAAAGCATAGACAACGTTTGTCTTTTTCCCGATTCAGGTGTTATGGTTCAAAACGAATTTGTAAAAGATGCTGAAGTGCGGAGAGTGCTGATTGATAACTATGTTCTCTATTACAAGCAAAAGGATAATAACGTAACCATTTTGCGCATCATATACGCAAAACGCAACCTTGATGAGATAATAAAGCTAATTAGCAATGAAGGGTAGGTTTATTATAAAATCTATAGATTCCACGAAAATATGATTACGGCTGTAATCTCTCTTAGTAAACCTGTCGGGATAAATGTCGGGAAAAATGTCGGGATAAAATCGGATGTTGAAAATGAAGTTCTTAAGTTAATTAAAAAAATGCCACTATAACTATGCCGCAAATGGCAAAAAAGCTTGACGTGGCAGTTAGAGCGGTAGAACGTTCAATTAAGAAGCTAAAGCGTGATGGCAAATTGAAACGTGTGGGATCTAACAAAACAGGCTATTGGCAAATATTGAAATAGGCTGTTATACAAAAACTTATGGTCAAAAGAATTCGTATCTCACGTTAATTATAGATATTAGATTGCTTAATAAAGATTCCATATATGCAGATGTAAAGAAAGAAACTTCTATTGAAGTGTACATAAAGGGGTTGCACGGCTGAACAAGCTGTGCGACCCCTTTATATAAGCTTCGGCAGATTTATAAAAATTATTAAAATTAGCCGAAAAACCTCTATTGACAAATCTGTTTTTTCGGCTATAATATAAGTTGTATTAAAATTAGCCGAAGTTTTGCCTGACGAAGAGGTGTTTATGAACTATATTAAACGTCATATGGAAAACAGAATAATGGAGTTGTCAAAGTCGTACTCGGCAATTCTATTGACAGGTCCACGTCAAGCAGGAAAAACGACTATGCTCCGTTCTCTTGCTGAAAAGGAAAATAAGGGGAGAGAGTACGTTTCCTTAGACGACCTTACTACAAGAGATATGGCAAAGAACGACCCTGCTCTTTTCTTGCAAATTCATAAACCGCCCGTGTTAATCGACGAGGTTCAGTATGCACCGGAGTTGTTTACTTATATTAAAATGCATATTGACGAACATCACAATCCCGGTGACTTTTGGTTGACAGGTTCTCAGATTTTCCGCCTTATGCAAGGGGTACAGGAATCTTTGGCAGGTAGGGTCGCACTTCTGCATATGTCGCCTATGTCACAGAGAGAAATTATCGGTGCGGATTGCGTTCCTTTTACAACTAATATGGATACGCTGATAAACGAGTGTAAAAAGATTTCTCCTGTTGATACTCCAAAAATTTTTGAGCGTATTTGGCGTGGGTCGATGCCCGGTATCGTTTCGGGGCTTTATTCGGACCGTAATATGTATTATTCGTCTTATTTATCTACTTATGTGCAGCGAGACGTGCGTGATATATCGGGAACGGTTGACGCATTAAAGTTCAATCGCTTTATTACAGCAGTAGCTGCAAGGACTTCGCAATTGCTAAATTATAATGCGCTTGCGGAAGATGCGGAAATAGATATGCCTACTGCAAAGGCTTGGATAAATATTCTTGAAACTCTTGGAATAATCTTCCTTTTGCATCCATATTCAAACAACGTATTGAAACGCACTATTAAGACGCCTAAGGTATATTTTTATGATACAGGACTTGTGTGCTATCTTACTAAATGGTCTTCTCCCGAAGTTGCCGAAAGCGGAGCTATGAGTGGTGCGTTACTTGAAAACTATGCGGTTTCCGAGATTGTGAAGGGTTATCAGAATGCAGGGTTAGAGCCGTATATATACTTCTACCGTGACCGTGACTCTAAAGAAATTGACGTTATTATGGAGGGGGACGGAAAGCTTTGCCCCTTAGAAATTAAGAAGACGGCTACACCCGATAAACGCATTATACGCACTTTTGGTGTGATTGACAAATCGCCGTTGCAACTCGGAACGGGTGCTGTTCTTTGTATGGCAGAACAGTTCGGAGCATTCGATAGAGATAATTTAATTGTGCCTATTTGGGCTATATAAGGGAAAAACTTTAATTTGTAAAAGGAAGTAGCTACTATGGCAAAAAAGGCAGATAAGGAATAATCCTTGTCTGCCTTTAGTCATTTCATTGAACTTCAAATTGACTAATATAAACAGTCTCCTGAAATTATTATTGTTTTAATTGTAACCGTTCGGCATAATTTTGCGATACCATTCGGCAATATTTTTATATTTCATTCGGTATAATTTTATGGGATTGTTCGGCACAATTTAACCCCTCCGAGTGGTCGGAGAGGTGTTTGCTTTGATGGGGTGGTTATGATTTTTATGCTGTTTTTATCTTGTTAATATCTTAGTTAGATATTGACAGTTACCATTTCTTTTCAGTTAATCGAAAGCATTTGATTTTATCTACTTTTCTTGACTAGTACAAAAAAATTTATAAGAAAATTGAAAAGTCAACAAAAATCTGCTAAAAAACTATTGAAAAGTCAATGAAAACTCATCGCAAGACTATTGAAAAGTCAATGAATAATTAGGTTAATTATAATCATGCCTGTATTCAAGGACAGTATTAACCCCTTCGCAGATGAGGCGGAGGGTGTGTTTAAAATAGGTATTAATATTTATCGACTGTCATTTCTTTAAAATCGTTTTTGGTATAAAAGTATTGACAATGAAGGCAGAAGATGTTAAAATAAAAACACAACAAAGGCGAAACCCTAAACGGTTAGCCCCGTGTTTGGTTAAAAAAGTAACCGCCGTTCGTGACCAACTATTGGGCGGTTATTTTTTTATTGTCAAAAAGATTTTATCTTTCGTGACACGGACGGAAGCTATGTACCCCTTTTCGAGCAAGCTCAACAGGAATAGAATAAGCTCAATCCTCATTAGTTTCACCCCCTTTACGGGGCGAGATTAACCGCCTATGGGAAGCCCTTGTTGCTTGAAGTTATTCTATCAAATAATTAGCAGATAGTCAAACGGTTTTAGCAAAGCCACTATTCTAATTTTTGCCCAGTGACAAACAAACACCCCTCCGAGTGGTCGGAGGGGTGTTTGGTTTGATAATGTGGGGTATGATTAATCGACTGTCATTTCTTTAAAACCGATTTATGGTATAAAAGTATTGACAATGAAGGCAGAAGATGTTAAAATAAAAACACAACAAAGGCGAAACCCTAAACGGTTAGCCCCGTGTTTGGTTAAAAAAGTAACCGCCGTTCGTGACCAACTATTGGGCGGTTATTTTTTTATTGTCAAAAAGATTTTATCTTTCGTGACACGGACGGAAGCTATGTACCCCTTTTCGAGCAAGCTCAACAGGAATAGAATAAGCTCAATCCTCATTAGTTTCACCCCCTTTACGGGGCGAGATTAACCGCCTATGGGAAGCCCTTGTTGCTTGAAGTTATTCTATCAAATAATTAGCAGATAGTCAAACGGTTTTAGCAAAGCCACTATTCTAATTTTTGCCCAATGACAAACATTAACCCCTCCGAGTGGTCGGAGGGGTTGTTCTAATAATAGGCTAACTTCTCGTGTCGACGTCGGAGAGGTCGAAACATTCGACGGCGAGACGAACGCCGAATTTAAAACCCCTGACGTAATAGCTCTCGGCGATGAGAGAGTGACGGTAGCTGTACTGCTCTACAAACTCGTCGAACAGCTTGATTTGTTCGGCAGAAAGTGTCGCACGCAGTTTTTCGTATAACTCCGTTTCCCGTGCGTCAATTTTGTCATATTCTGTTGTGGTTGGCACGTCAATCATTTCGT
>JBJFAG010000235.1:0-2188 GCA_051887795.1 Candidatus Coproplasma sp.
TTTTGCTAAGTTTGAAACAAATTTATCTCCTACATACCAACCGCTAAATTCATACCCCTCCTTTTTGGGAACGGGAAGATTAAGCTCCCCGCCATAGGTTATCGGCAGAGAAGCGCAGGCGCTGCCGCCGTTGGTGTTGAAGATTAAGGTATACGTCTCAATCTGCCAGGAAGCGTATAGGTTGACGTTAATCACCCCGCCGAACAAATCGCCCAGGTCGCCAACCGTACCGTTGCTGAACTTACTTTCTTCAGCTAAATCTTCATTTAAATACCAACCCGCAAAGGTATAGCCCTCTTTTGCGGAAACGGGCAGAATAACGGCTTCGTCGTATTCAACTTCAACGTTTTCACAGTCGGTGCCGCCGTTGGAGTTGAAGATTAAGGTATACGTCTCAATCTTCCACGATGCGGTAGCTTTTACAGCTATAGGCGTAGCCTCGTCAAACTTACCGTTGGGATAATCGCCCAGGTCGCCCACTATGCCGTCGCTAAGCATACGCCCGTCGGATAGGTACCAGCCCATAAACACGTAACCCTCTTTTGTCGTTTCAGGTAATTTAATAATATTCCCGTAATTGACAGTAATATTAGTGCAGGCTGTGCCGCCGTCAGCGTCAAACGTTATGTTATATTTCTCCAACGTCCATGCAGCATATATATTGACGGTTATGTGATTTTGTTCGTCATACTTACCGTCGGGGTAGTCACCCATGTCACCCGCTAATCCGCCAACGAGCTGATTTCCGTAATACCAACCGCTGAACAGATAACCGTCTTTAGTGGTTGTAGGCAAGGAAATATGCTCGCCATACGTAACTGTTATATCTTCACAATCGCTGCCGTCATTGGCATTGAATATGAGGTTATAGGTCTCAATCTGCCACCGGGCATATACTTGTACGTCCTTTGAGCTGCCAAGGTTCCCCACTGTTCCGTTATGGAGCCTGGTGTTATCGGACAGATACCAACCTGTAAAGACATAGCCCTCTTTTGTGGAAACGGGCAGAGTAACGTCGCTGCCGTATTCGACCTCCATGCTTGCACATGCAGTGCCGCCGTTGGTGTTGAATATCAGGTTATAGCTGTTCATTGCCCACAAAGCGTATACGTTGACGTTGATTACACCGTCATCCATATTGCCCAAGTCGCCTACTATACCGTTTTTAAGCTCGCTATTGCTGTTGCAATCGTAGGCTAAGTACCACCCCGTAAAGACACACCCTTCTTTTGTGGGAACGGGTAAGGTAAGCTCCCCGCCGTACTCTATTTTCTGAATATCGCAGGCGCTGCCGCCATTGGTGTTAAATATCAGGGAATAGGTCTCAATCTCCCAGCAAGCGTATACGTTGACTTCAATGGGGTTAACCCCGTCATATATGCCGCCCAAGTAGTCGCCCAGGTCGCCTGCTATGCCGTCGTTAAGCTTACTTTCGCTCGTCAATTCGGCTGACAGATACCAACCCGTAAAGGTATAACCCACTTTTTCGGGAGCAGGAAGGATTAATTCTTCCCCGTAGTTTATAGTTTTATCATCGCATACGGTTCCGCCGTTGGAGTTAAACAGCAACTTATAGGTCTCAGCTTCCCACGCCGCATACACGTTGACAGCTATGGGGGTTTCAGCGTCATACTTCCCGTCGGGATAATCACCCAAGTCGCCTACTATACCGTCGTTAAGCTTACTGTCAACGCCCAATTCGGAAGATAAATACCAACCGCTCAGGGCATACCCCTCCTTCGTAGGGATAGGCAGGGTTAATTCTTCCCCGTAGTTTATAGTTTTATCATCGCATACGGTCCCACCGTTGGTGTTGAATATCAATTTATAGGTCTCAACCGCCCATTCAGCGTATAAATTTACGTCCGTTACGGGGCCGAGGTTCCCGACTATTCCGCTGTCAATTTTCGTATTGTCGGACAGATACCAGCCTGTAAATACGTAGCCCTCTTTAACGGGTACGGGCAGGGCAATCTCTTTACCGAACTCTGCCACCATGTTTTCGAAAGCGGTACCGCCGTTGGATTCGAATATCAAGTTGTATTCTCCCAACGTCCAATACGCATAGACGTCCACGATTATTATGGGGTTATCGCTGTCATAAACCCCGTCAGGGTAGTCGCCCAGGTCGCCCACTTTGCCGTCTGTTAATCGGCTATCGCTGTTGAAATCGGGGGATAGGTACCAC
>JBJFAG010000236.1:0-8955 GCA_051887795.1 Candidatus Coproplasma sp.
GGGTGGGTTCACGGCCTAACGTCTGCAGAAGTACCCTTGAAACTCTGGTCAATTTATTGATTGTTTCAACCATATGCACGGGGATACGAATGGTTCTCGCCTGGTCGGCAATGGCCCTGGTTATTGCCTGCCTAATCCACCAGGTGGCATACGTTGAGAACTTGAAGCCCTTTTCATAGTCGAACTTTTCTACCGCCTTCATAAGGCCCATATTGCCCTCCTGAATGAGGTCAAGGAAGAGCATACCCCTGCCTACGTAGCGCTTTGCAATGGAGACGACAAGCCTTAAGTTAGCTTCAGAGAGCTTCTTCTTAGCCTCTGTGTCACCCTCCTGAATACGCTTTGCAAGCTCTATCTCGTCATCGGCAGAGAGAAGGGGAACTTCACCTATGTCCTTAAGATACATTTTGACGGGGTCGTCCAGGCTGATGTCGGAGAGGGCCTGTTCATACAGCTCCTTATCCCTTTCGGCTTCGTCGATAATCTGTATGCCAACCTCTGCAATCGACTTGTAGACGTAGTCAACCTGTGCAGGGGTAGTGTCATACTTTTCTAAAACGTCGCATAAGGCGTTGGTAGTTATCGCACCCTTGAAGGAGTGTGCGTCAATAAGCTGTTTTAAAATTTCGTTAAGTTTCTGATCGGTTATGCTCATTTTTTACCTACTTTTGATTTTCTCTTTTTGTTTTGCCAAATCGTTAATCTTCTGGGCTATCTTTGCCCTTTCAATTAAATCCTCTTTACCTGCAAGGCTCTTGGTTAAAGCCTTAATCTCTTCGTCGATTGCATTGATTTTCAGCTTTATAATGCAGTCGTTGAAGTACTTTTCGCCTACCTCTCCTTGCAATCCGCTTACGTTTTCACAGTCCAAAATTTTGGAAAGCTCTTCGTATTCAGGGGTGTTCGCCTCGAAGAAGTCAAACAGCTCGCTTACGCATACCTGCTCTTCCATAATCCGTTTGCTGCGAATGTACTTTGCTATTATTATATGGACGTCGTTTACAAAATCAATGGAAGATATATCGACGTCTTTTGCATAGTCTTCGCCAAACAACAGCCCTGCAATTACAAACCTTGAAGCCCTTTGAATAACGTCTGCGGTGTCCTTCTTCTGGGGGGGCGGGGAACTTTGTACGGGCTTTTCAGGGCGCTTTGCGTTTAAATCCCTCTTGAGGGCATCAAGCGATACGCCCGTCTGCGCACGGAGTTGCTTTAATAATTCCTCCTTCTCCGTCTCCGTGTCAGCCCCTCTCACCACGTCCAGCGCCTCTGCAATGCAGGTACGCTTGTCTACCGTGTCCGCTACGTTGTATTTACCCATGACGATTTTAAGCTTATAATCGATAAGCGGCATTGCGGAATCCAGGCATTTCTGATAGCCCTCCGCACCCTGCTGTTTAATTACGTCGTCCGGGTCCAGACCTTCAGGCAGGGGTACCACCTTGACGTTTAACCCCTCGTCCTTTAAAATGTCCATACCCTTAAGGTTGGCGTTTTGCCCTGCGGCGTCGCCGTCGTAGCTGATGTAAACGGTGTCTACATACCTCTTTAACAGTCTTGCCTGCTCCTGAGTGAGCGACGTACCCATACTTGCAACTATGTTTTTAAACCCTGCGCTGTAGAGCGATATGACGTCCATATACCCTTCTACCATAATTATCTCCTTAACCGTGGTAGTGCGCTTGAGCTTTTTAACCAGATTTATATTATACAGGTTGTTTCGCTTGTTGAATACAAGCGTATCCCTTGTGTTGACGTACTTTGCAAAATCCGTCTTTTTTAATTGTCTACCCCCGAAGGCTATTACCTCGCCATAGGAGTTGATGATGGGGAAGATTAATCTGCCGCCCTGGGCGTCGGTGAGCCTGCCGTTGGCTTCGTTAACCACGCCGCTATCCAAAATCTGCTGCTTGGTGTAGCCCTTTGAAAGCAGATACCTGGGCAGATCGTCAAAGTTCAGGCTGGCGCCTAAGCCGAAAGTGCGCACCATGTTAGGGGGAATCTGCCTCTTTAATATATAGTTTACGTGGGCGTCCGCCTTACCTGAGGACAGATTGTTCAAATAAAAGTGTGCGCAATCGTTGAGTATTTTAAGTATAGTGTCCTTTTTCTTTTTGAGCTCCGCCGCCCGTCCGTCGTCCTCCTCCATTTCAGGCAGGGGAATCTGGGCCTTTTCGCACAGCAGTTTGACTGCGCCCATAAACTCAAGCGACTCCATCTCGCTGACTAAACGAATGACGTCACCCGATACTCCGCAGCCGAAGCAATGGTAGAACTGACCGGCTTCGTTTATGGAAAAAGAAGGAGTCTTTTCGTGGTGAAAAGGACAGCAAGCCCAAAAGCTACCCCCCTTCTTTTCCATGGAAAAGTAGCTCTCCGCAATCTCCACTATATTAACTTTTTCCTTTAAAGTTCTTATGAACTCCTTGTCAATTCCACTCATCTATAATAGCGTTAATTCTGTTCGTCTGTAAAATTCCAGCCCTTGGGTACGAATATGCGGTTAAATGTATAAACCGCATACCTGTCCGTCATGGAAGAGAGATAGTCGCAGATGACCTGCTCCTTTTTATAATTATCCATTAATTTAACGTAGGTTTGCGGCAACTGCTCGGGGTGCTTTTCAAAGAAGGAGTAGAGCGCAGACAGCATTCTCTCCGCCTTCTCCTCTTCAATTTTAGCAAACTCGGTTAAGTAGACGTTTTCAAACATGAAGCATCTGAGCTTTTCGCTTGCAGCTTCAACCTCTTCACCTAAAGCGACGTAGGGTTTGCCCACGCTCGTTCTGTATGCGGAGGTGACGGCTGTGTTAATCCTCTCCCTTGAAGAGGAACCCAACACCTTAATCACGTCTTTGGGGATATCGTCCTCCTTTAATATTCCGGCGCGGATTGCATCGTTTAAATCGTGATTTATGTAGGCAACTCTGTCGGCTATGTTTACGCACATGCCTTCAAGCGTTGCGGGAGTTAGCCCCTTTTTGTGGTTTAATATGCCGTCTTTAACCTCATAGGTTAAATTTAAGCCCTTACCGTCCTTTTCCAACACGTCGACTACCCTTACAGACTGCTCGTTATGCCTGAAGCCCGTGGGGGAGAGCTTGGATAAAATACGCTCTCCGCTATGCCCGAACGGGGTATGCCCTAAATCGTGGCCATAGGCGATGGCTTCGGCTAAGTCCTCGTTAAGGCTCAGCGCCCTGGCAAGTGAACGGGCAATCTGGGATACGTCCAAAGTGTGGGTTAAGCGGGTGACGTAGTGGTCGCCCTCAGGCGAGAAAAATACCTGAGTTTTATTCTTTAAGCGGATAAAAGCTTTGCTGTAAATTATTCTGTCACGGTCACGCTGATATTCCGTGCGCATTTCACACGGGGTTTCAGGATTTGCTCTGCCCTTGGTATCCGCCGATTTTGCGGCATAGGGCGAAAAGTACTTGTCCTCTAAGTCGTAACGGGTTTGAAGTATGCAATCGAATTTATCCATTTTCACTTTATCTATACGAAAAATTTTTCCGTTTTCCTTTATTTTTGGCAAAATTTTTTGAAAAATTTTGTGAAATTATTATTTTTGTTCGGTTTTTTGCTAAAGGCGGTTAACCCCTTTTACTTTGCAAATCCCCCGCCTACGGAGAGGACTTCGCCTGTAATATAGGTGTTCTCGGCGAGGAAGAGACAGGCCTTTGCCACGTCCTCACCAAGCCCCAAACGCCCCATGGGGATTTCGGAGATAAGCTCCTCCATCTCCACTTCGGATAAGTGAGAGTTCATCTCGGTATCGATGACGCCGGGGGAGACGCTGTTTACCGTGACGTGGGAGGGGGCAAGCTCCTTTGCAAGAGCTTTAGAAAAGGCTATTACAGCACCCTTGGACGCTGAATAGGCCACCTCGCAGCTGGCGCCGACTTCACCCCAGATTGAGGCGACGTTGATTATAGAGCCGCCGCCTGAACAGATCATGTTATCCACAACCTCCCTGCTGCAGAGGAAAACGCCCTTGACGTTTACCGCAAAAATCTGTTCGAAGTCGTAGGTGGAAGTCTCCTGAATTACTCTGATTTTTGAAATACCTGCGTTGTTGACGAGGACGTTTACGCTGCCGTAGATGCGGAATATCTCCCTGAACATCTCCTTGACCTGCCCTTCGTCGGACACGTCCGCCCTCATTAAGACGGGACAATAGCCCTGTTGATTAAATTCCTCCTGGGTGGCGAGGGCCGCTTCCTCGTCGTGAAAGTAGTTTAGTATAACCTCGTAACCGTTTTTAAGGAACTCCTGCGCAATGGCCTTGCCTATTCCCTTTGTTCCACCCGTAATAAGCACGGTTTTCATAAAATAATTGTCCTTATTTTTTTTGCAATCTCTTCAGGGGTTAAGCCGTCGGTGTCGATAATGCAGTCTGCAACCGCCTCGTAAACAGAGGAGCGATTGGCTAAAATAGTGTTAACCCTCTCCTCTAAATTCCCCTGCAAAAGAGGGCGGGTGTTATCCCCCCTTAACCTCTTAATAATCGTCTCTGCCCCGGTGCGAAGGTAGAAGATTTTACCCGTCTGCTTCAGCGCCCGGACGTTTTCACTCCTCAATACGCAGCCGCCGCCGAGGGATATTACCGCATTGTCATAGGTTGATGCAACCTCTTTGGTAATCTGCGTTTCTATGTTGCGGAAAGCCTGCTCGCCCTGGCTTGCAAAGATTGAATTAATCTCGCCGTAGCGCTCTACTATAACAGCGTCAGTGTCGACGCTCGCTACACCGTAGACGGCAGAATATGCCTTGGATACCGCAGTTTTACCGCAGCCCATCATTCCACACAGTACTACGTTCACAGCTTGAAACTCTCCGCTGCCAATACGTAGCTGTTTTTACCGAAGCCAAGCACTTCGCCCTTGCAAACGGGGGTTAAAACGGAATTGCGCCTGAACTCCTCCCTTGCATGCACGTTGGACATATGCACTTCAACTACGGGAATCTTGATTGACGCGATAGCATCGCGGATTGCATAGCTGTAATGGGTGAACGCACCTGCATTTAAAATAATGGCATCTGCCTTTGCGCTTTGGATTGCAGTGCAGATTTCGCCCTCTATATTGCTCTGGTAGAACTCGCACTCGTCACCAGCTAATTTTTCTGCAATGTATTTATTGATCTCCTCCAGCGTTTCACTGCCGTATACGCCCTTTTCACGTATTCCCGTCATGTTGAGGTTGACGCCGTTTATGAATAAGAATTTCATTTTTCTTCCCCTCTTAATATTTTTTTACGTACTCTTCGTACAGCTTTGAGGCAACTGCAGGGTCGGGAGTTAACCCGAAGTAGTAGCAGTCGGAGTAATATGCCTGATAAAAGAGCATTGAAGCCCCGTTAAGGGTCTGTTTGCCCAGGCTTTCAGCCAACCTTAAAAATTCGCTTTGGGCGGGAACGTAGATTAAATCTACAGCCACGTTGCATAACTTTAAAACGTCTTTGCCTACGGGGGAGATGCCCTCCGTCTTGTGCATACCGACGCCCGTCGCATTTATAATTACGTCTACGGGGTGGGGTGTGACTTCGTCTAAAACGGTTATACCGCCAAACTCATTTGCTACGTTTATTGCGTTTTGGGTGAACCTGTCGTATATCTCCACGTAAGCACCGCCGTCAATAAGCTTTTTGGCAACGCTTCTGCCTGCACCGCCTGCACCGAGCAACAGCACCTTTTTACCCTTAACTTCGATACCTGCCCCGTTGAGCATCTGCATAAAGCCAAGCCCGTCGGTGTTGTAGCCCGTTAATGTTTTTGTAACCACGGTGTTTACCGCACCGAACGCCTTTGCATCGCCCGTTATCTCTTTAAGATGAGGAATAACCATGAGTTTATACGGTATGGTGAAATTCATTCCGTCATACTCTTTTAATAAACCCTCTATCCTGCTTTCAAACTGCTCTTCGGGAATGGATACCTTGTCGTATGAAATCTGCACACCTAAATTTTTTGCTATGAAGAGGTGTATCTGCGGACTTGCCGATTGAGATACGTCCTTGCCCACTACTGCAAGCTTAATCATCTTTTCTCCTTTATTCTTTCGGCTATCTCACCGATGGCGTCTGCATATTCGCCCAAGGGCATTTTAATCTCTGCACACCTGCCCTCTACTGCAGGGACGACCATTGATACGGTGGTTTGCTCGTCATTCTTCTTGTCGAACTTAGCAACAATTGCCGCCTGTCTCATATCTGCATAGGCGGGAATGTTTTTAATTACTTTTCCAATGAGCGTTTTTAAATTTTTGGCATATTCACCGCCGCAAACGCCCTTGCTTTCGGCAATGATGAGCTCGTAATACATACCTATAAGCACAAACTCACCGTGCGATCTGCGTTTATAATACAGCTCGAAGGCATGCCCCGTAGTGTGGCCCAAGTTTAAAGTTTTTCTTAAACCGTTCAAATCCTTTTCATCACCTGCGACAACGTTGGCCTTGTGCTGTATACAGGGGGCTGTTATGTTCTCCAAAAACTCCATATCAAAGAGATTATCACGGTTTTGCCATAGGGTTTTATAGATTTCCGCATCAAGTCCGCCGTACTTGATTATCTCACCCAGGCCGCAACGGATCTCCCTTTTGGGCAGGGTAGCAAGGAACATGGGGTCGACTATAACTTCACCGGGCTGATAGAATGCGCCGATTGCGTTTTTTACGCCGTTTAAATCGACAGCCGTCTTACCGCCAACCGAGCTGTCCACCTGGGATAAGAGGGTGGTGGGTATCTGCACAAGCTTTACCCCCCTCATATATAGGCAGGCCGCAAGCCCTGCAATGTCGCCCACCACACCGCCGCCGAGGGCGACTACCGTGTAGGCGCGGGTTGCACCGCTTTGAAGCATATGCTTTAAAATACCGATAAGCGTTGAATAGGTCTTGCTCGCCTCGCCCGCCTTGATTACGTGAACGGGGGAACTGCCGAACGTCTTTTCTATTAAATCTTTATAGATGGCGTAGACGTTGGAGTCGGTTACTACAAACAGCTTTCTGTTGCCTATATTATTTGCAAAATTTTCAAATGCACCCTTTCCGCACGTTATCACGCTCTTTTGCGTGGGGGTGTTAATTATTATTTCGTTCATATCAGTCCAAAAGCGAATAACGCTTGGTTACCTCCGCGATATTGTCGCCGCCGAGGCGGTTTGCCACCACCTGGGCAAGCGCGGTGCAGACCACGCTCTCCAGAATGATTTCACAGGCGCAGATTGCCGCAACGTCGCTGCGCTCGCCTGCCGCCGTTGTGGGTTGGCCCGTGGCGGTGTCTACAGTCTTTAATCCCTTCATCAAAGTGGGAATGGGCTTCATAACGGCACGGAGGATTATCTCTTCTCCGTTGGACATACCGCCCTCTATACCGCCCGCATTGTTGGTGGTGCGGCTGTACTTGCCGTTTTCCAATACTATTTCGTCGTGTACCTTACTGCCGGGAAGCATACCCGCTTCAAAGCCCATGCCTACCTCTACACCCTTTATCGCCTGAACGCTCATAAGAGCAGAGCATAGAGTTGCATCTAATTTTTCAGCATACGTCATGCAGCTGCCGAAACCGCTTTTTAATCCCTTTACGCGCACCTGAACAATGCCACCCGCCGTGTCACCCTGAGCTTTTAAGCTGTCAATAAGCTCCATTGCGCTTTGCTGTTTATCACTATCGAGCATAAACAGAGGCTGGGACTTTGCCGCCTCCAGCTCCTCAAAGGCGTGGAAGGCATTGTCCTGTATTCCGCATACGCACTCGACGTAGCCTGAAACCTCTACGCCCAATGCACGCAGGTACTGCCTGGCGATTGTCCCGCCTGCAACCCTTACAGCCGTCTCCCTTGCGCTCGCCCTCTCTAAAATGTTTCTCGCATCAGCGTGGGCGTACTTTATCATACCTGTAAGATCCGCATGGCCAGGACGGACACGCGTTAACACCCTTTGGGTTACGTCTGCCCCCTCGGGCGCCATAGTGCCTTCCCAGTTTGCGTAGTCCGCATTTTTAACGCAGAACGAAACGGGGCTGCCCAGCGTTTTTCTGTTGCGGACGCCCGACAGAATTTCAACCTTATCGGTCTCGATCTTCTGCCTTCCGCCCCTGCCGTAACCGCTCTGGCGGAGGGCAAGGTATTTGTTTATTTCGTCTATATCTATAGGCATATTGGAGGGTAAGCCCTCTATTATGCCCAAAAGCATTTTACCGTGAGATTCTCCTGCAGTGGTAAGTCTCATATTCTTGCTCCTTAATTTTAATTGTGCGTCATTCCCTGTTTTGTAACGCAGAACTCCACGTTACCGCTCTCCGAGGTTAAACAGACCTCCGCACCGACGCCCGTCGGGTTGGAGAGAGCTATCGCCGAGGGATAACCGCCGTAGTTTAAACCTACGCTGACGACGGCGTGTTGGGGTTTAATCAGACTGAACCACTCCGCACAGGCGTTATTTTCACCGCCGTGAGCGGGAACGGTCGCCACGTCGCACCCCTCAAGCAGGACGCTGTTGCCGTTATACGGGCAGTAGGCGGTACCCTCTTCCTTATGCAGGTTATAGTCTGCAATCACCCTTTCCAAAGCCCCGCTGCGCACGTCGGAGCAAAAGACAAACCTTGTATTATAACACTCCAACCAGCCTATAGCAGAGGCGTTGTCTATATTCTCTTTGTCGGGATTGGTATTCAGCAGCGTGTATTCAGACATTGGATTAAGATGGCTTGACGGGGATAAAAAGGTAAAAAAGTAACCGTCTCCGTCAAAACCTTCCCCGACTTCCGCAACAACGCTTGGAATATTTTTTTCGTTAAGCGAGGTAATAAAGGCGTGGTATTCGTCGGTTATCCGCTCGTTTTTGCAGTAGGGGATAAACGCTTTGCCAACCCCTTTAAGCTCTGTTATTTCCTTAAGTCCTCCGCAATGCTCCTTTTTTACAGAGAAATACCTGTGAAATTACTTTAATATTCT
>JBJFAG010000237.1:0-8945 GCA_051887795.1 Candidatus Coproplasma sp.
GGTGCACCACAAAACCCCCAAACCGATTATTTCGGTTTGGGGGTTTTGTTACGTACCTAAACGGAATCGAGTTGCGTAGCAAGCTGAAAGCTTGCCCGCTCGTCCCGACTTTAGTCGGCACGAGGCGTCAGCCGAAGTAATTCCTTACGGTGCATTAATTCGAGCAGGGTTTTGTTTTAGGGTTTGCCGACAACATCCCACAGCATTATTGATTTTTGCTCGGTGAAATGATATAATCATCCCGTAACGTTTAAAAGGCGGTCTGGCGATATGTTGTTTTGCGAGAAATGTAATTATATAACGGATGAAAAAATATGCCCGTGCTGCGGAAACAAAAAATTAAGAGACGTAACCGATGAAGATTTTTGTTATTTTACAAAGATGGACGCTTACGACTTTGAAATGTTTGAGTATACGTTGAACGATAACGGCATTGACGTTGTAGGTATCCCCATCTATCCGTACGGCGTAACGTACGCCTCTGCGGGCAGAGCTCACGGGCGAAAAATTTACGTCCGCTATAAAGATATAGAAAAAACAAAGGATATATTTTATACTATTTTTGGTTCCGGCGAATGACAAAAATACATTATTCCCGACTTATTACAGGGTTGTGTTTTATCATTTCATAGTTTTTAAGCTTAACGCCTGAACGCACGACTTCCTGTTCCTTAACTACCGTATAACCACGCCCTTCGAAAAACGGCTTTGCCGTAATTGAGGCGTGCGTTTTTATTACAGAGAAACCTGTTTCCAATTGTTCGCATAATGCAGTTGCAATGCCCTGCCCCTGATAATCTTTATGCGTATATAACAAGTCTAAATAACCCGATTCATCAATACTGCCGAACCCGACTATTGTATTATTTTCTTCTGCTACTAAAGTATGTTGCATAATCAAATCACTCTGCCTCGTCCGCAGACAATCTGAATTTTTCGTCCAGACGTCTATCTGTTCAGCCGAATAATCCCTTGCATTTATACATTTTACCGTTTCATAAAATAATTGCGAAACAAATTCCAAATCATCAATTTTATATTGTCGAATAATCATAATTTAATATCCACAGTATAATACTTATCGATTAAGATATACTCCAGAGCATATTCTTTACAAAGTCTTAAATTTTGTTCATTGTCTGATATCAATTCGGATTTCTTTACGTCGGAAGAAATGCGCTTTTCGATAACGCTTTCGAATTTTATTATATCTGAAAAGTTATTTTCAATATATTCCGCAGTCATAATAAGGCAATAAAACTTGATTTCCTCTAAATACCCTTCATCAAAGTCTTTTTGCCAATCGAAAGGAATATAACAGCCTTCTATTATAAGATTTTGTTTATTCTCTATGGCCGTTTTTATCATCTCCTTTACAATAAACCAGAGATAGGGCGTAAGCTCCTTATCGTCGTTTACCGTAAGCGTGGTTTTACCGCTTCTTATCAGCCCCATTTTTAGATGGTCTAAAGATAAATACGGAATTTTATATTGCTCCATCAGCCGTTGAGCCAAAGCCGTTTTACCTGTATGCGTAGTACCCGAAATTAAAACTATCATATAAGTATTATATCATTTATTTACGCTAAGTGCAAGAGCGTTATTTTATTCGCTTCAAAACGGCAACCGCCGAAAGAAACCTGCAATGAAGGTCTGATTTAAAATTTCAGCCCCGCCGTTTACGGCGGGGCTTAATACTTAATTACTTACTTCAATTTAAAAGTCATTTTGACGGGGTTGTGGTCGCTGTAGGCGTAGCCCGTATCTATCGTACCCTCCAGGACTACTTCCACGTTGTCGGAGACGATAAAACCGTCAATAACCGTCTCGTAATTAACCCCCTTTTCATATGGCATATCTGCCCCTCTGCACGTTGCGGCGCCGTCCTTGGAGGCCACCACTTTAAAGCCTGAAGCAATCTCGCTGTTGTGTAAAATGGAGGTCTTAACCCAATCGGGGATCTGCTGGCCCGTGGGGTAATATGCAAGCGCCTGTTCATCGTTTGCAAAATGGTCTGCAATAAGACAATGATTAAAATCTCCGCCTGCAATAACGTAGTTACCTGCGGCATATTCGGCACCCAACACCGAATTAAGCATCTCAAGCTGCTGCGCCCTGATCTTGCCGCCCTCGTCGTATGCGGACATGTGTACGTTCATTAAAACGAGCATTTTGTCACTCCCCTCAATGGGCAGATAGTGCATGGTAAAGCACCTGTCCAGATCGAAGAGCTTATCGATAAAGTCGGTTGTTACGGGGAAGGAACGGCGAGTAGTGCTTGCAATATTATACTTGGACAGCGTTTGAATACCGCCGTTTATAATGCCTATGGGGTCGTTGAAGGGATAGAATAGATTTGCAGTGTGGAAGTTGCAGGCGTAAGTTGAAGAGTAGCCCGAAAGCTCGGTTGCGAACCTCTCTACCATATTAATACCGTAACTTCTGTGCGAGTCTACGTCTGCCTCCTGCAATAAACAGAAGTCGGCATTCAACCCCTGCAAGGTGCTGATCTGTCCCGCCACGTTCTTTTCGACGTCCGCCTTATCCTTGCCTTTGGCGTAAATTCCGCAGGTTACGGTGCCGTCGACCATAATCCCCTCGTCCATAAAGAAGGAGTATTCGGGGGAGTAAGCACCAAAACCCACGTTATAGGATACAATCGAATACTCCTGCCCCACTGCAACTTTCTGCGACGTGTTTTGCGAAGTAGTCAAAGCCACGTTATCCTCTATTCTGTAATACTGAACGGCGACGTAGATTACGTAACCGAGCAAAATCAACAGTATTAGGGCAAAGATCGAAACAAGCCCTAAAGCAATATTTTTTACAATTCTTTTGGTCATACAATACCTGTATAATATTTTTACTCCTTAAGTTTACCCTCCTTTGAAGGGAATTGTCAAGGAACTTACCCAAGCTATTGAGTGTTAATATATAAAATTTTTTGTAAAATATTTTCAATTTACTATTTACAAACTCAAATTGGAATAGTATAATATTTAATAAGCGTATTGTGATTTTTTATTAATACAGCCACAGGTGAAAAATGAGAGTTTACAGTCTGCTATACAAAAATTTATTCAATCTCAAATCCTTCGTGAAGAGCAATCAGCTTTTAGACACGAAGAAATATTTGATTATCGTCCATACGGACGAGCTTTCCAAAAGCCAGATGGCACCCCTTATCAAGGCGCTCAGCTCCCTTTTGCAGAGCGCTGAAATTGTGGGTTGCAGCGTCGGCGGTATTATCTATAAGGGGGAGAGCCTTACCAATAAAACCCTTATTACCATAATAGATTTATACGATACAGACGTTAAAACTACTTCAGTTAAGTTAAAGGACGAGAACGGATACCGCTCCCCTCAAAAGGTTGCGGACGACGTCTTATATTACTTAGGCGGTGCTGACAACAGCTTTTTATTCACCTATTACTGCTCCGCTTATCCCTACGTTTCCCAACTCGTGGAAGAGTTCAATAAGCGTTCGATAAACTTCAAAATTATTGGCGGCGGTGCTTATTCCGTTACAGCCGATTTACACAAAGACCCCGCCTACATAGTACACAACGACTTTATTGCCGAGGACTTTATAGTAGTTGCAAAGTTAAACGGCAAGCTTCTTATACACAACCAGGCGGCAATAACGGGCATTAAGTCGATAGGCCGTTCCTACAGGGTAACAAAGTCCAGGGAACACAGGCTTATCGAAGTTGACGGACAACCTGCCAAAAAGTGGTTTAACTACCTGGTTGGCGAAGAGTATTTAAAGAAGGATGATAAAATTATTCACGCCCTGCCCCTCGTCAATGAAAAAACGAAGGGACTGGGTTTGAATATCAATTACGATTACGACGCCATAACGGGTGAAAAGCTTGACGGGGATTTGTTCGTATTCGACGAAATCAGGGAAAACGATTGCTTAACCATGGGATATATTGATCCCAATGCTACGATTAATGCTTTAACTCCCTTATGCGAAGAGATCAGCTCCTCCCCCGCCGAAGCGTTGTTTGCTTACAGCTGTTTAACAAGGCGTTTTATCCTACACAACTGCGCAAAGTGGGAATTAAAGGCGTTTACCTCCACCCAGATTACGGGCGCCTTTATGGCGGGCGAGCTTATCTACGACGGAAAGCAATGCAGATATTCCAACTCCACGTTTACCGTTGCTTCCCTTTCGGAGGACCCCAACGCCACAATTTATCTGAACTTACATGAACTGCAGAGCGACGCTGCAATTCAGTTTGACAATCTCCCCTTGGTATCGTATCTGTTCAGTACAGCCAATTCGGAGCTGAAAAACGAGATTTATGAGGGCAAGCAGCGCCTTGCAGAGCAGATGATTACCGATACCGAAACGGGACTTGGCAACCTTGCTAAATACGTCTTTGACGCCAAGAACGAGGGATTTAACGCCGTCTGTCTGCTATCGCTCAAGAATGAAAACGTCATAAGAGTATTCTCAAATAAGGAAGAATACCACACCTACGTATTAAACGCCACCGACACCTGCAAACGTATTTTAGGCGATGCCTACAGCGTGTACCGCTATGGCGAGCTGTCCGTCCTGATTGCGGCGAACACCCCTGACAGGGACAGGTTCGTTGAGGATATGAAGTTGCTTAAAGCTGAACTGTATAATAATCACTACGGCATATATCAACCCATATACGAGATGAGCATTGTGTTCGGAGAGGACGACCTTTTAAATAAAGTTGAATTAACCTACGTCAACCTGCACAAAGGCAGCGGCGATATGCTTGTCAACAGCGAAGAGGAAAACAATTACTTCCAAAATGAAATGCTTCTGCTTCAGGTCATCAACGACGCCATTGCACACGACAGGATTGTACCCTACTATCAGGGTATTATGAACAACAACACCCGGCAAATAGACATCTATGAATCGCTTATGCGAATTATGGATAAAGACGGCAAAATATACATGCCCGGTGAGTTTTTACCCGTCGCTAAGGAGTACAAGCTGTATGACAGACTCTCCCAGATGATGATGGCTAAGGTATTGGACGACGTACCCAAACACCCCTTCACCGTGACGATTAACCTGAACACGAGCGATATCTATAACCAGGAAACGCTGAAACTTATATTTGAAAAGCTTGAACAGTCCGAACACCCTGAAAAGGTTATATTCGAGATAGTCGAGAGCGAGGCATTGACAGACTATGACTACCTTAAGACCTTTACCGATAAAATCCACTCCCTCGGTGCAAAGATTGCGGTTGACGACTTCGGCTCCGGCTACAGTAATTTAATGCACGTTTTAAGGATCGATCTGGACTATATTAAGATTACGGGCGAGATAGTCAGGGACGTACATAAAGACCCTTCCTGTAACGACTTTGTCACCATGATCTCCTCCTGGGCAAACACAAGGGATAAAAAAGTCATTGCCGAATACGTTGAAAACGAGCGTATTCAGCAGGTTAGTACGGATAATAAGGTTGACTATTCCCAGGGGTATCTGTTCTCTAAACCTGAAAAAATCGATTAGTCGGCTAACCTTTAACTCAACAAAAAAATTAACGGCTCAACCCGAACGGTTGAGCCGTATTTTTACACCTTTTATTCCCTGCTGCCTGCCTCTATGGGAGCGACGATGGGTAAATCCGTCAGCGTCTTTCCCTGATAATGCAAAAGCAGCCCTATTGCCCTTGCGGCAACTATTATCATCGACATCTCCTCATTCTGCCATATCCTTGCAGTGCTTGTAGTATCCACCCTGATAAAGCCGTAATCCTTGCCGTATGCCGATATCTTACAGTAAAATGCAGAACGTACGCCCTGTTTTGCACACTCGTTTATTATTGGCGTGAAGTTTGCTTTGTTGAGTTCCTGCACGTCGTTTATGTTTGCGTAACCCGCCGTATCGACAAGCTCGTTTAAAAGATTGTATTCAATATGTTTAAACCGCTTATTCCTGGACAGGGGGAATATTACGCTGTGATTGAGGCGTTGCGGGGTTTCCAGACAGATATGGTCGAACATGTAATATGCGACAAGACTTTTAAAAACGGTTGAAATTGCAAGCGGGATATCCTCACCGCCGGCAGTCAGACTGTTGTATATCACACCGCACAGCTGCATAAGGTTCTGGCGTTTTTCGCTGTCACCCTGAAGGGATATATTGGCGTGTTTTTCAGGCAGGTAGATGATAAAACAGTGCCTGCCCTTCGTCTTGCCACGGTACAAGGCGATATCCGCGAATTTGATTATATCTTCCAAATTGTCTGAATTTAAGGGAAAACGGGAAATGCCGACTGTTACGGTTATTGAAAAGTTGGGAAGCCCGTAGTCGTCCATATCCACCATAGGCATATGAGTGAGGTGGTTTGCACAACGCCACACGTCCTGATAGTCGCATAAATTTTCGTATACTATTACGAACTCGTCGCCACCGTACCTGCCAACTACGCCTGAAGTGCCGCTTGCTTTGACAAAGGTCTGCGCCGTCTGGGAAATGACTATATCCCCTACTATATGCCCGTAACTGTCGTTTACGTTTTTAAAATTGTCGATATCTATTAAAAAGAGAGAGAACTGCTTACCCTGACTTATAAGCCACTCTACATACCCGAATATGGCCCTTCTGTCCAGAACGCCTGTCAACGGATCGGTATTGTTAATTACGTCTTTATCTTTGAAATATTCGTTATAGCTTAAGTCGTAGTTTTCCATATTTGCTTCCCTCCACAAATATATATAATAATTATATCACTAAAGTAATGCTTGTCAATATATATTAGGCATTTTTTACACAAAAACGGCTACCCGAGGGTAGCCGTAATTGATCTGTTTACGGTTTAATTTGCAGTATACATCTGCTTATAGGGGTTTGCGCTATTGGGTTTAAGCATGACGAAATCGGTGTTTAACAACTCGTTTGCATCAAAATTGAAGTACTTGCAGTAGTCGTTAACAATGTCTGAAAGCTCTTTAACCTCACTGCCTTTAACCGTCGTGGCCGTTACCTGACCGGGAATGGTCTTGGGCAGCTTTTTACAGCGAAGATAGATAACGCCGCCGTGCATACCCGTGCCGCAGAAGTTGTTGATTATGGGCATATCGTCCTCATGCTGTCCCAAAACTACAATGACGCCGCCCGCCTGATATTCGCCGAGGAAGGAACCAACCCTTCCGCCTATGACGATTATAGGCTTATGTTCGCCATACTCCTTCATGTGAATACCCGTGCGGTAGCCTGAGTTGCCTTTGATATAGATCTTTCCGCCCCTCATTGCGTACCCCGTGGTATCGCCTGCGTTGCCGTGAATTATGATAGAGCCTGAGTTCATCGTGTCGCCCGTGGCGTCCTGTGCGTTGCCGTAGACGGTTATCTCGCCTCCGTTCAGATAGGCGCCCAATGCGTTGCCGGGTATGCCGTTGATTTTTATTCTTTTACCCGATACACCCGTACCTATATAGCGTTGACCGATACAACCGTTAATCTCTATCTCCTTCTCCTGCGTATTTCTTACCTGTGCATTTATCTGTGAAAAATGCGTTTCATAATCGGTATTGATGACCATAAATTATACTCTCCTAGAAAGTTTAGCCGCTCTTGTTTCAGCGGGGAAAGCTAAAAGCTGAGGGGCGTTGACAAGCAAATCAAAGTCCACGCCTGAAAGGGGTGTTTTGCCCCTGACGAGCGAGGTGTATATACCTGCTCTTAAAAAGTCGTTTATCAGAATAAACCCTTTTAATACGTCGTTTTCAACGAATAAGAGTTTAAGAGTGTTGTCTCCTTTAACCTTAATTACCTCTCCTTCATACACGCCTGCGGACAGCATATGCAGCCCGAAGAATCCCACCGCGTTGAGGGGAATTGCATCCTTGTATTCGCTGTCTTTGCCCGCCATATTGAGGCCTGCAGTCTTGCCCTGCAAATACGCGTTGGGCATGAGCGCAAGCACCCTTGCTGCATTAATGGAGCTGTCGTAACCCTCCGTGCAGTCGCCTGCGGCGTAGATATCCGCAACCGAAGTGCGCTGGTGGGTATCAACTAAAATACCCCTGTTTACCTTGCCGCCGACGTCGGACAGAAGCGAGGTGTTAGCCCTGACGCCCGCCGCCATAACTAAGATATCGAAGTTGAGAATCTTTCCGCTCTTTAAAGTAACGGAATTTTCGCTATAGCTTGCAGCGCAGTCACCCAGCACAAATTCTATGCCCTTGCTCTCTAAGAAAGACTGTATCATTGCAGCGCTCTCATCTTCGGTTACAGAGGGCATAACCCTTGTGGCAAGGTCTACAACCGTGACCTTTTTAACCCTTTCAAATATACCTTCAACACACTTTAAGCCTATAAGACCTGCACCTATTACTACCACTTCCTTTTCGGGGGAGATGGCTTTATCCAAGGCGTCCATGTCGTCATAGCTCATAAAGGTGAAACAGTTTTTAACCTTGTCTAAGCCCTCTGCAGGGGGTACGAAGGGACGCGAACCCGTGGAAACCAACAGTTTATCGTAGGGGTATTTTTTGCCGTCCGAAGCTTTAACCACCTTTTTCTCGCTATCAATGCTCTCTGCACTTACACCGAGGTGTAAATCAACGTTGTTCTTCTCATAGAAGTCCGCAGGGCGGTAGTTCATATGCTCCCTGTCAGTAAGTCCTGCAAGACAGTAGGAAATTGTCGGTCTGCCATAGCAGAACTGAGTTTCCTTTGAAAGTACGGTTATCTCTCCCTCTTTATCCACCGTCCTTATTGCCTCTATACAAGCGATAGCGGCGGTTGAATTACCAATTAATAAATATTTCATATCAATCACGCTCCTCGTATACTATGGCATTGTTGGGGCAGTGCTTTACGCAGTTGGGTTCGCCCTGAATATTGTCGGTACAGAGCATACACTTCTGCGCCGCTTTACCGTCTGCCGCAGGCATAATTGCGCCGAACGGGCAGAGCAGTACGCAGGTGAAAC
>JBJFAG010000238.1:0-2176 GCA_051887795.1 Candidatus Coproplasma sp.
CGATATTCGTTGACACTTGCCTTAATAAATAGTATAATTACGAATAATTATACATATACAGGCGAGTGACGCATACAGCGTTCAAACCGTTCGCCTTTCCCTATACGGCGGGCGGGTTTTTATTTTAGTTAAACAGCTTGGAAAGGAGAGTTAATATGTCGCAGTTATATCGCACCGACACAGCGGATAAAATTGGCGAGGGAAGAATAGGCGAGGAGGTTACGCTTGCCGGCTGGATAGAGAATATCCGTGACCACGGCGGTGTTTCGTTTATAGATTTAAGGGATTATTACGGCGTCGTTCAGGTAGTTATGCACGACGATAAACTGTTAAACGGTTTAAATAAGGAGGACTGCATTTCGGTTACGGGCGTAATCGAAAAGAGGGATGAGGAGACCTATAACCCCAAGATCCCTACGGGTACGGTTGAACTAAACTGCAAGTCGGTTACAATCTTAGGCAAGGTGAGGGAACAGCTTCCCTTTGAAGTCGTCTCTTCCAAGGATATCAGAGAGGACGTTAGATTAAAATACCGCTTTCTGGATATGAGAAACCGCAAGGTTAAGGACAACGTCATCTTCCGTTCGCAGGTAATTTCCTTCCTTCGTGAAGAGATGACAAAGATGGGCTTTTTAGAAATCCAGACCCCTATTCTCTGCGCGTCTTCCCCCGAGGGCGCAAGGGACTATATCGTACCTTCAAGAAGGTATAAGGGCAAGTTCTACGCCCTGCCCCAGGCGCCCCAGCAGTACAAGCAGCTGTTAATGGTGGGCGGTATCGATAAGTATTTCCAGATCGCCCCCTGCTTCCGTGACGAGGACGCACGTGCCGACCGCTCCCCCGGCGAGTTCTACCAGCTCGACTTTGAGATGGCATTTGCAGACCAGCAGGACGTGTTCACGGTTGGTGAAAAGGTCCTCTCCGAGACCTTTGCAAAGTTCGCACCCGAGGGGTATGAAGTAACGAAAGCACCCTTCCCCGTAATCTCCTACGAGCAGGCAATGCTCCAGTTCGGTTCGGATAAACCCGATTTAAGGAATCCTTTACGCATCATAGATTTATCAGACTTTTTCAACAAGTGTACGTTTAAGCCCTTCATCAACAAGTGCGTAAGGGCGGTTAAGGTTCACGCCGACATGTCCAAGGGCTTCCACGAAAAGCTTTTAGCCTACGCTATGAGCATCGGCATGGCGGGCCTTGGCTATTTAGAGGTCGCCGAAGATTTAAGCTATAAGGGCCCTATCGACAAATTCATTCCCGCGGAGCTCAAGGGAGAGCTAAGAAAGATTGCAAATTTAGAGGTTGGCGATACCATCTTTTTTATTGCAGACAACAAGGACAAGGCCCCCAAGCTTGCAGGACTTATCCGTAACGAGCTGGGCGCAAGGCTGGACTTAACCGAGAAAAAGGCCTACCGTTTCTGTTTTGTAAACGACTTCCCCATGTACGAGCTGGACGATAACGGCAAGGTTGCCTTTACCCACAACCCCTTCTCAATGCCCCAGGGCGGACTTAAAGCGTTGGAGGAGAAGGACCCCCTGGAGATTCTGGCATACCAGTACGATATCGTCTGCAACGGTATAGAGCTTTCGAGCGGTGCGGTTAGAAACCACGATTTGGATATAATGGTAAAGGCATTCGAGATTGCAGGTTACGACGAGGAGACCTTAAAGGATAAGTTCGGCGCACTGTACACCGCATTCAAGTACGGCGCACCCCCTCACGCAGGTATGGCGCCCGGCATTGACAGAATGATAATGCTGCTCCGCAACGAAGAAAATATCCGTGAAGTAATTGCATTCCCCATGTCCTCATCCGGGCAGGATTTAATGTGCGGAGCGCCCAACATCGTAACCGAAACGCAGCTTCGTGAAACGCATATCAAGATAAGACAGTAAAAATTTTAAGGCATTAAAAATGAGTATTTCGCAGAAAGAGATTAAAACTTTGGCCCGCCTCTCCCGCCTGGAATTTTCGGAGGAAGAGGAGGAGAAGTTCATTCCCGACTTCGAGGAGATAATAGCCTTTGCCGACAGAATTAACGAGTCGGTAGAGGGCGACACCTCGAGCATAAGGGAGGTTACGGCCCGTACTATCGCCTGGGAGGATTTACGGGAGGATGAGGTTGAAGAGAGCCTGCCTAACGAAAAAATCACCTCTAACGTGGAGGCGCAGG
>JBJFAG010000239.1:0-2175 GCA_051887795.1 Candidatus Coproplasma sp.
TATCACATGAATGTAAAGTACATGAAAATTATAAAAATAAAGTTTTAAATTCAAAGGATATAGATACAGAAATTACAGGGACATCTACATCTCATCCAGTTAGGGTATTGAGAAATAAATTAACGAGAGAATATAAAGCTTTAGAAAAATCTAATGCAAATCCAGAAGTTATAGCAGCCTTAGGAAAGGGTGCTTTAAGAAAAGCTGTATTAGATGGAGATATTGATAATGGAAGTGTAATGGCAGGTCAAATTGCAGGAATGATAAGTAAAAAACAAAGTTGCAAAGAAATAATAGATGAAATAATTAATGAACTAGATGAAGTACTTGGGAGGGTTTGTAATGAGTAATAAAATTGCATTTCTTTTTCCAGGTCAAGGTGCCCAGTATGTAAATATGGGAAAAGATTTATATGAAAGTATAGATAGTTGTAAAGAAATATTTGATAAGGGCGAAGAAATTTTAAATATGCCAATTAAAGATATGATTTTTAATGGTAATCAAGAAGAATTAACAAAAACAAAAAATAGTCAGCCAGCAATATTGCTTACATCTTTAGCTTGTCAAAAGGCATTAGAACTTGAAGGAATAGAGGACTTCAAGGGCAAAAGGAGATGTTATGGGCGATAACAATATTGGTGGCGTTCCCGGCGTTGACGGTGGCGCAAACAATGAGGCGGAAATTCAGAGAAGAATTGACCAAGCGGTAACAAAGGCACTCAACACGCAGAAGAGTAAACTTGATAAAGAGTATAGCGAGCAAACAGCCGCATTACGTTCAAAATTAACTGCGTTTGAGAATGCAGGGCTTACCGATGCGGAAAAGGCGGCAAAGCAGATTGCCGATGCCGCACAAGCACAGAAAGACTATGAGGAGCGTGTAAAGCGACTTGATGTTAAAGGCGAATTTGTTGCTATGGGCGTAGACGAAAACGACTTTAACCCCATCATAGACGACTTCTTTAAGGGCGATTTCAAATCTGCAACCGCAAAAATTGCGGCTATTGTTGACAAGAAAGCTGATGAAAAGGCACAGAAAAAGTACAACAAGCTTATTGAGGGCATTCCCGATGCCAAGACGGGTAAGGATGGCAAAACTTGGACAAGGGAAGAATTTGGTAAGCTTACTTACTCTCAACAGATGGCAGAAATCTCCAAAAACCCCGAACTTGCAAAGCTCGTTTAATAAAAAAATTTTTCAGGAGATAGTAACACTATGGCACATTTTGATAGCAAGACTTTCAACCCCGAAGTGTTTGGCAAGTATGTAGAGCGCATTCCCAATCTGACACGCAACGAACTTTTAAAGTCAGGAGCTGTCGTAACGAATGACAGATTAAAAGCCCTCTTTGCGCCGCAGACAGGTGCATATAAGGGTACTTTGCCCTACTTCGGTAAAATTGGTAAGTCCACCGTAAACTATGACGGTGCGACTGATATTAATTCTACGTCTACGGACACCTATACGCAGTCATATATCGTTATCGGCAGAGCCGATGCGTGGACTGAAAAGGACTTCTCCGCTGACATTACGGGTGGCGTTGACTTTATGGATAACGTTGCTCAACAGGTTGGTATTTATTGGGATGAGGTGGATACAAACATCTTAACCAAGATACTCACAGGTATATTCTCAATGGAGAAATGCCCTGACTTCGTAAACAAGCACACCTACAACATCTCTCACAATTCGGGCGATGCGGCTAAATTTGACGTCACCACACTTAATACCGCTATTCAGAGAGCGTTGGGCGACAATAAGGCAAAGTTTGCACTTACCATTATGCACAGCGCAGTTTCAACAGGGCTTGAGAACAAGCAGTTACTTGAATACCTCAAGTATACCGACAGCAATGGCGTTCAGAGAACTCTTACTATAGGAACTTTGAACGGCAGGGTTGTGCTTGTCGATGATGGTGTTCCCACTATTGAAGCGGTTACTACCGCAGAGGTTAAGGGTACATACACTTTGGCAATTACAACTGCTTTTGCGGCAAATGAAAAGCTTACCATTAACGGCGTTGAGTACACTTGCGTATCGGGTACGCCCGGAGAAAACGAGTTTGTGGGTGAAAGTGCAACCGCACAGGCGGCAAGCCTTGTAACCGCACTTAACAGAAATCTGATAGACTTCTACGCATCGGCTTCCGAAAGCACTATTACCTTTACCGAGAG
>JBJFAG010000240.1:0-8746 GCA_051887795.1 Candidatus Coproplasma sp.
AGTCGACCAGCTGAAAGGGCGTAGAATCACGACGATTCTATGCTCTTTTTTTGTTCTTCGCAGTTTTCAGGCAGCTTTCTCTCCGATAAAGACTCCGCAAAAAATTTTAAGGAGTTTTTTATGAATCAGAATGAAAACAGTCGGTTTTTGGCTACGGAAAAGTTAAGCAAGCTGATGCTGAAATTTTCAGTCCCCTGCGTGTTGTCGCTATTGGTAAGCGCACTCTACAATATCGTGGACCAGATATTTATCGGCAACAGCGAATTAAGCGCCCTCGGCAATGCGGCGACGGGCGTTGTGTTCCCTATCTTTATCATTGCACAGGCGTTTGCCTGGTGCTTTGGCGACGGCTGTGCGGCGTATATGAACATATGTCAGGGCAAGCAGGATACGCAGTCGGCGCACAAGGCGGTGGGAACGGGAATAGTAGCTACGCTGCTTTCAAGCGTTGTGCTTATTGCGGTATCCTTCCCGATAAAGACGCAGCTTCTCACCCTTTTCGGGGCTTCTCAGAACAGTATAGGGATGGCTGTGGAATACTTTAACTATATATTAGCCTTTTTCCCCGTCTATATGCTGTCCAACATGATGAATGCGGTCGTCCGTGCAGACGGCAGTCCTGCTTGGTCCATGGCGTCCATGGCGATAGGCGCTGTTATAAATATAATTTTAGACCCGATATTCATCTTCGGACTGCATTGGGGAATGACGGGCGCGGCGCTTGCAACGGTAATCGGCCAGGTTGTATCCTTTGTAATCAGCCTTATCTACTTCTTCCGCACAAAGACGTTTAAGCTTTCGCTGAAGAGTTTTATCCCCGATTTAAAGGTGTTTTCAAGCGTATTAAAGCTCGGCACGTCCTCCTTTATAACGCAACTGACAATAGTCATAATCTCGCTTGTCTGCAATATCATGCTGGCAAAATACGGTGCGATGTCGGAGTACGGGGTAGACATACCCATTGCCATAATAGGAATAGAGAGTAAGGTGTTTACGGTTGTAATCAACCTGGTCGTGGGTATAGTCCTCGGCTGTCAGCCTATAATCAGCTACAACGTAGGTGCAAAGAATTACGGCAGAGTGAAAAAGCTATACAAATATATTCTCCTCTGCACGGTTGCAATAGGCGTATTCTTCACCCTGCTTTTCGAGCTGTTTCCTAAGGCGGTAACGGGTATTTTCGGCAACCCTACCAACGTAGATAATCCCGAATACTATTGGATCTTTGCAGAAAAAACCTTCAGAATATTCCTCTCTCTCGTCACGTTTACCTGTATTATCAAGATGACTTCCATCTTCTTCCAGGCAGTAGGTAAGCCAGTGCAGGCGGTAGTATCTTCCATGATAAGGGATATAGTCTGTTTTATTCCCCTTATTTTGATTTTACCGTTATTCTTCGGAATAGAGGGCATATTATATGCCGCACCCGTAGCGGATTTTATCGCTATGATCGTTGCCGCCGCGTTGACCTTTGCCTATATGCGCTCACTGAAAACGGAAGAGGCGGAGCCTTCGGGAGAGGTAACCGTCAAGCCCTCTCAAAAGGGATTAATAATTACAATCGGCAGGGAGCACGGCTCGTCGGGTAAACAGATAGGCAAGCTGATAGCTGAAAGGCTGAATATTCCCTTTTATTACAAGGAGATGACGGTGCTTGCCGCACAGGAGAGCGGACTTGACAGGGAATTTATCTCCGACCTGAACGCAAACTCACCCGCAATGCTGCGCAGTCTGTATTTAAGTTGCGACGTCGTTCAGCAAGCCATAGTTGCACAGGATAAGGTGATCCGCAAGATTGCAGACGGAGGAAGCTGCGTAATAGTCGGCAGGGCTGCAGACTACGTGTTGAGGGAGTACGAAAACACCTTAAAAATATTTATCTATGCACCGACGGAATACAGAGTGCAGCGCATAATGCAGGTATACGGCGACAGCATGGACGAAGCGAGAAAGAATATTCACCGTTCGGACGAGGCGAGGGCGGCGTATTATAAAAACATTTCAGGCAGAGTCTGGGGGGATAGACACAACTACGATCTGCTTATAGACAGCTCGGCAGGGGTAGAGGACTGCGCTGCTGCGGTATGTCAGTACGTTGAAAGTATAAGCAATAAATAAATTCGTATTTAGGTGCAAAAATCGCAGAGGTTTTTGCACTTTTTACGTGGATTTTCCAAATGCAAAATTTCTCTTGCAATTTTTGTATATTAATGCTATACTTATATATCAAGGCAGGATATCTGCATAAAGTAGGTTAAATTGACCTTTATAAGTTGCAATTATGACAGAGTTTGAGAGAGTTAAAAGCATTTTAAATCCACATAAAGAGACGGATAAACAGTTTTATCTGGACCTTCTGGACGGCGAAAAGCAAGTTAAGTGGGAGGATGACCACGTCGCCGCCGTTCTTGCCATGCTTAAAATTCTGTACGTCTCCAAGCTCACCAAAAAGATTAAGGAAGCCGAAAGCGAAAAAAACAGTATAAACAACTCCAGGGAATACGATGCTGAAAGGTATCGTAAGGTGTTAACGCTTGAAGCGCAGATAGCAGGCTATAAGCAAAAGAGGGATAGCTACAAATGCTTTTTTGAAGAGCCCTACTTTGCCCGCATGGACTTAACCGACGATAAGGACGGGTACAACTCCTACTATATCGGCAAGCACGGTGACGAGGGGTTGGAAATAGTCGACTGGCGCGCCCCCATTGCAAGGCGCTACTACCAGAAGAGCAAGCTTGAATTTTCAATTAACGAGTTCAACTTCAAGCTCGTACTCCGCCGTGCAATCCGCACGTTAAACGGTAAGGTGGTGGACTTTAAAAACGAATACCTGTCGGTTGGGGATAATCTTACGAAGGAGGAGATAGCAGGCAGGGACGCCTCTGTAATCTTCGATCCCTTCTTAAAGGAAATTCTCGCCTCGAGAAAGGACAAGCAGGAGATCTGCGACATAATCGAGACCATACAGGAAAAGCAGTACGAGATAATCACCGCCCCTGCAGACGCCCAGTTCATAGTGCAAGGCGTGGCGGGCAGCGGAAAGACGATGATTTTATTGCACCGACTTTCATATCTTATGTACAACGACGAAAGCTTAAAACCCTCGTCCGTCCTCGTCATAACCCCGTCGGACAGCTTCAACGCCTTTATCGACGAGCTGGCAAAGATATTAGAGCTGGAGAGGGTTAAGACAATAACGCTTGAAACCTACTATTTAAAACTTTTAAAGAGTGCAGGCATCGAGCTTGAAAATAAAATCGACTATTCACTTGATCCGACCGAGGGTTATTTGCAGTATATCTACTCTCCGACCTTCGTCAAGGATATGCGCAAAAAGCTTGGCAACATATATTCCAACGTAAGGGCAATGCTCCCCAAAGACGAGGACGACGAGTTTGTATCCTCCATTTTGAAGGCGATCTCCACGCAGAGGGCGCTGTACGAGAGGATTAAAAATTCAGGCTTAAGGGTACGCCGCTGCGTACTTGGCGAGATTAAGGAAAAGCCCGACGGAGGTATAGCCTACACCAAGCGCATGAGGGAGCTGTTCAACTGCGTAGAGGAGGTTGAGGAATTTTTAAACGTCAACCAGAGCGACGCCCGAATGAACGGTTACTACTATTTCTACAAGCAGCTGTTTGCCTTTTACAGAGCTCTTCGCTTTATCCAGGCAAATTCCTCCCGTATCTGCGATGGCGCAATAAACGATTTAATCAACCTGAACAGCGCCATAGACAAAGAAATAGAGGAATTAAAACGATATAAACAACGCTTTGAGGACAGAATGGAGTACACCTATCCCGACCGTATACAAAAGCGTGAAGAGACGAAAAAGGAGATTGAAAGGACCATACAGTCAATTCAGAAAATTTCCTCTGCCTTTGACGTAACGTGTGATTTTGCCCAGGTTGTCCGCAGTGAAAACTACTTTGTAAAAATAGGTAAATGCGAAAATACCGTTCAGCTTGCCCGCTTCTTCTACAAAAAGATTGTGGGCGACATAAAGAAGAAATTCGGCTTAAACCCCAACAAGTTAATTCGCAGCGACGCCTACGTTTTATGCAGGCTGCTTACAGAGCTCGGATACAAGTTGACCCCCACATATGCCTTTGTTTTCGTCGATGAAGCGCAGGATATATCCCCCTGCGAATACGAGGTTTTGCGCACCGTAAACGACAAGGCTAAGTTCAACGTGTTCGGCGATTTAAAGCAGAACGTCACGTCTTTCAGGGGCATAGGCGACTGGACATCGCTCCCCTTTGAGACGTATGAGTTAGACCTTAACTACCGCAACACCAACCAGATAGTGTCATATGTTCGGGAAAAGCTCAACGTCCGCATGCGTGCAATCGGGTTAGGGGGAGAGGAGGTTGAAATAATCACCCCTCGGCAGGTTTCCTCCTATCTGTCGGACAATGCAGGATTGAGGGCGGTAATAACCAGCGAAAGCAATTTAGAGGAGTATTCAAGGAAGAGCTACAACCTCGTAAGGGAGAGCGGAAGAATTTCCAAGACAAAGATTAACCTGCTCACCGTCTACGAGAGCAAGGGGCTGGAATTTACCGCAGTCGCCGTTGTCGACAGCGACATGACGGATAACGAAAAGTATATTGCATACACCAGGGCGTTAAAACGCCTTGCAATAGTGAGAAATAAAAAGTAAGCTTCCGATATTTTCGGGAGCTATTTTTTTATAAAAAAATAGAAATTATAAAATTAATACGCAATTCGTCAAATTTGCTCTTTTTATTGGCGAACAAATAGTCAATAATAATTGAAATATCCGTTTGGATATGGTATAATGATTGTGGAAAAATATTTTCAATTTTCAAAAATTTGTAAGAGGAAGATAAATGGCTGCAAACAAAAAGGCAAAGGAGAATTTCGAAGCGCTTGACTTAGACGCTGATTTATTGGATTGTGTGTCCTACGCAACCTACTATAACCGCATACCGCTCTTCACGTCCTTCCGTTTGATAAACAGCGGAGAAAGTGATCTGGAGGGGTTAACTCTCCTCATAACCGGCGGTAACAGGCTGATTATGCCTGCAAAAGTCACCATTGACAGACTTGCTGCACAGAGCAGTATGGAGGTAAAGACGCCCCCTCTTCTCAATCCTAAATTTTTAGCTGACCTCACCGAGGCTTGCGATTGTAACGTAAATATCACGGTAGCAAGCGGAAAAACTCAGGTCTGTTCAATAGATGCTTCCGTCAAAGCAATTTCTATGGAGAGCTGGTCGGGCCTCAACGGCAATCCTGAGATGCTCTCCGCCTTTGTCCGTCCCCGTCTTTCCGACTGCCAGAAGATTTTGGCAGAAGCGGGGCTTCAGCTCAAGACTTGGGGTTACTCCAAGGAGTGGAGCGGTTATGCAGGCAGTGACAAGAATGCGGTTAACTTTGCCTTCGCCTCAATCTTTTCAGCGGTGCGCAACCTCAATATCGAAAGGGATGAGGGGGGTGACCCTACAGACCTTGTAAAGATAGGCAACGTTGCAGAAGTGGTAACCGAGAAGCACGCCAACCCTCTGTTAATGGCGGTATTCGTCGCTTCGTGTCTGGAGTCTGCAAAGCTCAACCCCGTAATAATGGTGGGCAAGGGCAAGATAGGCGTAGGCGTATGGCTTAACGAAAGCTGTTTCAATTCTCCCACGCAGGACGATTTATCGCTCATTGAGCGGTACGTATCGGCAGGTGTAAACAACCTTGCAATCATAGATTGTGACGACCTGTTTGCCCATAAAAACGCAAGCTATACGACCAGCGCATCTCACTTCGTTGCGGCCCTCCAGACGGAGTCCTTCGAGCTGTGTATCGATATCCGCCGTTGCAGAATAGGCGGTATTTTCCCCATGCCCATCAAGGTAGTAAGCGGTGCTTCCTACGAAATTCTGGGCGATAAAAGTTACTCCTACGAGGCAAAGCCCGAAAAGCTGATCGACGCCGACAAGCTGACGCTCAGCCGCAAATCCTCCAAGGACAGAAATTGGGAGAGGAGATTATTAGACCTTTCCCTTAAAAACAACCTGTTAAACTTCCACTATACGAGGGACTGCGTTCATCTGCTTTTACCCGATCTGGAGGGGTTTGTTTCAAACATATCCGAAAAGAGTTATATAACCATGTTTGCAAGTGCAGACAAGTCGGATAAGGTTGCCCCCTTCGGATTAAGCTCCACGCATGCCAATTTGGCAGAGCTTGTAAAAATCGAACTCAACGCCAACACCGTCCGTGCCTGTTGCGGGGAGAACGTTCTGGCAGAAAACGTTCAGAACCTGATAAGGAAGGGCAAATCCTCCAGCGAAGAGGTGGGCGCCAATACCCTTTACTTAGCCCTCGGCTTTCTCAAATGGAAGCAAGCTGATGAAAAGGAGTTCAAGTACGCACCCATCGCCCTGCTTCCCGTCAACGTCAAGCGCACCAAGACGCAGGGCGTAACTATCGAGCTGGGTGAGGGATACAGCCCTAATACCACGCTTTTGGAGTTCTTAAAACAGCAATTCGGCATAGATATAAGGGGATTGGAGGAGCAGAAGCTCACCCCTTCCGAAATGATTGCCGTGTTCCGCTCCAGGACAGCGAATATGAAGGGGTGGTTTGTCTACGAGGATATATATCTTTCCCAGTTCACGTTTGCAGGCTACGCCGTATGGAAGGACGTCAAGGAGAACATGCCCTTATACAAGGCTAACCCGCTCATCGCCAGCCTGTTGGAGAATAAGAATAAATTCGAAGATAACAAGCTTAGCGGTGCGGACGAGGACAGAACGCCGCCTGAGGATGTATTAACGCCCCTGCCCTGCGACTCATCGCAGTTCTCCGCCATTGCCGAATCGGCCAACGGTACGACCTTCGTGCTTCACGGCCCTCCCGGAACGGGCAAGAGCCAGACTATAACCAACATAATCGCCAATGCCCTCGATAAGGGTAAAAGGGTATTGTTTGTTGCAGAAAAGCAAGCCGCACTGCAGGTAGTTAAAAAGAGGCTTGACGAGATAGGCATAGGTGAATTTTGCCTTGAACTGCACAGCGGCAAGGCCGACAAGGGTGAGGTTGTACGTACAATCGAAAACACCCTCGCATTAAAATCCCGCTATGACGATTCACGTTTCAGGGCAGACAGCGAGAGCATTAAGGGTTACAGGGATACCCTGTCCAGACCGCTGAAGGCACTGCATAAAAAGAGGGGGTTAGGTTTCTCTATTTACCAGGGTATAATCAACTACCTTGCCAACGCCTCTGCCCCCGAGCTTGTAAATATTGAAAGCACGTTCTACGACAATCTGACGGCTAAAAAGCTGAGTGAATACGAGAACATGCTCCTCACCGCACAGGCTGCCGCAAAGGAGTGCGGCGGGGCATACCGTTCACCCTTTACCAACGTAAATTTAACCGACTGTGACGAAAAAGTAAAGCGCTCTGTTCAGTTTGCGGCAGAGGTAGTGCTTGCCGAATTAAAGCATTTAAAGAATTACCTCGCACTGTTTTTAGATACGTTCAACCAGAAGATTTCGACCTTCACTTCCAAGAAGTTAAACGCACTGATTGAAATTGTGCGCATACTTTCAGACGGTGATTTAAAGGTATTTTTCAGTTGTGACGAGAGGGAGTTCCACCAGTTCTACAACGCAAATCTCCGCTATGATGCGGGTATTAAAAATTGGCTTGTAAAGTTCAAGGATCTGCTTGATTTATCCAAATCTATGGATGAGACCGAGGCGGAGCTGAACAAATGCAACGGCGACTGGCAGTCCTCAAAGCTGCTTGTTGCAACCGTAAAGCGCCTTGCAAAAATTGCCCGCAATCCCATCAAAAATGCAGAGGTCTGCGACATCATCAAATCGGCAATAGAGATTGAAAAGGACAGGAGAACGCTTATCTCTTCCACCAATTTAAGCTCTAATTTCTTAGGGCTTATGGGTTCTATAAACGAAAGGAAGAGAGTGGAATTTTTAAGACCTTTACACACCTTCCACGAGCTGTGTTCAGCCGTGTTTATGGACTATAATGCAGACGCCTTCAACTCCGTATGTATAAAGGCAAACGACGGGCATCTCCGTCCCCTGTTTAACGGAATATCGGTTGCAGCCAAGGCCTTTCTGGATAGCTGCAATTACTTCAATTCGGCCGTCAAAGCCAATCCCGAAGCGATCTCTGATGCGGATATATACGACTATTACAACGATAAATGTTCGGCCTTGGTCGACAATATCGACATGCTTCCCGCATGGTGCATGTACAAGGCAACCGCTAAAAAGCTCAACGATAACGGCTTAACCTTCATCACCGACGCAATGGAGAGCGGTCAGATTTCAAGCGAAAAAATCCTCTCCGCATTCAGGAAGAACGTCTACAGGAACTTTGTTGCAAAAAACATTCCTGCAGACCCCGCTCTGTCCTGTTTCTCGGCAAGCGTGCTGGACGATACTGCAAGCAACTTCTCGCAGATAATGGAGGAGTACTACAAGCTCACCCGCGAGAAGATACGTTATGACTTAATCTCCAGGCTTCCCGGCGAGGGAACGGAGGGTCCTATTGCCTTAGAGCTTATGTCCTTCCGCCGTCAGACGAAGAACAATTTAAGGGGTATTAACCTCAGAACGCTCTTTGCCGAAATACCCGAAATTTTGAAGGTGTGCGCACCCTGTATGCTGATGAGTCCCTTCACGGTATCGCAGTATCTGCAGCCCTCGCCCGACATGTTCGACATAGTCGTATTCGACGAGGCGTCGCAGATGCCCACGTG
>JBJFAG010000241.1:0-2127 GCA_051887795.1 Candidatus Coproplasma sp.
TTTAATGGTGCGGATGACAGGAGTTGAACCTGCACGGTCGCCCACAGGAACCTGAAACCTGCGCGTCTGCCAATTTCGCCACATCCGCTCGTCGCCGCAAAACACCCTGAAAAACGGGTCGTTTCGTTAAAACAATAGCTATTATAATAAATTTAGTAGTTTATGTCAAGCAAAAAACAAAGGGATAGAGGCGACTGATTAATAAAAAATTTGAATTGTCTATATTGACGTAACTAAGCTGTTTGTATTTTTCAAAGAATTTAAAATTTTCACACTTTAAGCTCAGGTGCAAAATTAAGTATTTTATTGGTGCAAAATGTCTAAAAATTTGCTACAATACTATTGATATAAAATATTATTCTGAAGGAGTAAATTTATGGAATTCAGATTATCTTACGGTTGTTGCGACTCGGTTGAAAAGCTTGAGTCCGAGATCAAAAGAGTCAGAGAGGCGCAAAGGATTTTTGCAACCTACACCCAGGAGCAGGTTGATAAAATTTTCCTTGCATGCTCGATTGCCGCAAACAAGGCAAGAATACCCCTTGCAAAACTCGCTGTAGAGGAGACGGGCATGGGCGTGGTGGAAGATAAGGTTATCAAAAACCACTACGCATCCGAATATATCTACAATAAGTTCAGGGACACAAAGACCTGCGGAGTAATCGAAGAGGATAAGGCATACGGCGTTAAAAAGATTGCAGAACCTATAGGTGTTATTGCTGCGGTAATCCCTACGACCAATCCCACGTCAACGGCTATATTTAAAACTCTTTTATGCTTAAAGACGAGAAACGGCTGTATAATCAGCCCTCACCCCAGAGCAAAGGGCTGCACGATTGCCGCTGCTAAGCTTGTGTATGAAGCTGCAGTTGCAGCAGGCGCCCCCGAAGGGATTATCAGCTGGATAGACGTTCCTTCGCTGGAGATGACTAACCTCGTTATGAAGGAGGCCGACACCATTTTAGCAACGGGCGGCCCCGGTATGGTTAAGGCGGCTTATTCAAGCGGTAAGCCTGCTCTGGGCGTTGGTGCGGGTAATACTCCTGCAATCATAGACGAAAGTGCAGATATCGTTCTGGCGGTAAGCTCGATTATACATTCCAAGACGTTTGATAACGGCATGATTTGCGCTTCCGAACAGTCGGTTATTGTTGCTGATTCCATCTATGAAAAGGTTAAACAGGAATTTTTGTACCGTGGTTGCTATATCTTAAACGAAGAAGAGCTTGAAAAGGTACGTAAAACCATTATAATTAACGGTGCGTTAAACGCTAAAATCGTTGGTCAGCGTGCCAGCAAGATTGCTTCCCTTTCAGGTGTAGCCGTTCCCGAAACGGCAAAAATCCTCATCGGCGAAGTGGAGAGCGTAGAACTCTCCGAAGAGTTTGCCCACGAAAAACTTTCACCCGTGCTTGCAATGTACAGGGCAAAGAGTTTTGAAGAGGCTGTATCAAAGGCTGAAAGGCTGATTGCTGACGGCGGTTACGGTCATACTTCTTCTATATATTGCAACGTTCCCTCTTCTGCTGAAAAGCTGGATTACTTCCAGTCCAGGATGAAAACCTGCCGTATACTTGTAAACACGCCTTCATCTCAGGGCGGTATCGGCGACATATACAACTTCAAGCTTAACCCTTCCTTAACCCTCGGCTGCGGAAGCTGGGGCGGAAACTCTGTTTCCGAAAACGTTACGGTTAAGCACTTAATCAACATTAAGACTGTTGCAGAAAGGAGGGAGAATATGTTGTGGTTCAGGGCACCTGAAAAGGTATATATAAAGAGAGGCTGTCTGCCTGTAGCGTTGGACGAATTGAAGAACGTTATGGGTAAGAAAAAGGCGTTTATCGTAACCGATAGCTTCTTATACAATAACGGATTTACAAAGTGTATTACAGATAAGCTTGACGAGATGGGAATATCACATGCAACCTTCTTTGACGTTGCACCCGACCCCACGCTCGGCTGCGCTCGTGAGGGCGTTGCCCAGATGAAGGCGTTTGCACCCG
Organism: Candidatus Coproplasma sp.; assembly: GCA_051887795.1. Taxonomy (GTDB): domain Bacteria; phylum Bacillota; class Clostridia; order Christensenellales; family Borkfalkiaceae; genus Coproplasma. Next base: position 2,007 of record JBJFAG010000241.1, read on the forward strand.
ATACGATAATAGCTCTCGGCGGCGGTTCTGCAATGGACGCAGCAAAGATTATGTGGGTTATGTACGAACACCCCGAAGTCGACTTCCTTGATATGGCAATGCGCTTTATGGATATAAGGAA
>JBJFAG010000242.1:0-2113 GCA_051887795.1 Candidatus Coproplasma sp.
GGACACAGTGTTGAAGAAACGTTTATTACTACACATATGTGGGGTTGTGCCGATTGTGCTACTTCGTACCTGTATGAGGATATACCTGCGATAGACAACCTTGCGAAGAATATGCCGGCGGAGATTTCTGCAAAACTACTCGGCTCGGTATGTGCGCAGACGGGAAACAAGCTTGCTCTTACTGAAACTTTCGGCGTCAGCGGTTATTCTACTACGCCTTTTCAGATGAAGGCTATTGCCGATAAACAGTACGTCTACGGCGTAGATATGATGGTTCAGCATCTTTATAACTATTCGCTTGCCGGTCAGGGCAAAATAGACTGCCCGCCCTCCTTCGGAAGAATGATGCCGTGGATTTCCGGATATAAACAGTTCAATGATTATTTTGCAAGGTTAGGTTATCTTATTGCCAATTCAGAAGAAATTGCACCCGTAGCGGTAATAGCTCCTACGGAGAGCGTCTATCTCAGATATGTAAGGCTTAACGAGGAACCAACCTATGTCAACGTGGACTATGGTTTTGATGCGATAATTCGTCAACTGCGCAATTCGGGTATCGCTTATCATTTTGTAAACGAAAAGATAGCCAAAAATATGGCAAGCGTAAGTGGTGGAAAATTTATCGTTGGAAATATGCAGTATTCTGCCGTCGTGGTGGCAAACTGCGAGGAAATAAAGAGTTCCACCAAAAAGCTTCTTGAAGAGTATGCATCTCAGGGAGGTAAACTGTGTATTGAAGGCAGAGCGCCTACATATATTGACGGTATTTATTCGCCGCTTACTTTAAAGAGTAACTGCTCTTTAGAGGATTTGCCAAAGCCCGTAAGTCTAACCGTAAGCGCAGACGTGAGCATAAGCTATCGTAAAGCGTTTGGCAGATGTTTTCTCTTTGTTGTAAATCAGAGTTCGGAGCCTGTTCAAATAACTACCGAGGAAAATTTTTCGCTTATTGACTTAGTTGAAATGAAGGGTTATTTGGCGAAGAATAATCATACCGTAGGCGGTAAAAGCTCGGTAATTTTAGAAGAGGACGGCGACTATGAATGCGTTTATCCTGTGAGTTGTGGAATAGAATCCTATGTGCCGGAGCCTGTCAGGTTTAGCGAAAACAATCTTACGATAGAAATGGTTTCCGTAACGCTTGCAGATGGCAAAAAACTGGAAGGATACGTTTACGGCGTTTTCGAGACGATTGCAAAGTCAGGTTATCAAGGAAAGATTAAGGTTGAATTTTCCTTTGAAAGCGACAAGGAACGTAAGGTTAAACTTACAGTAGAAAAACAATCCGTAGAAAACGAGAAATTTAACGGCGAAGATATATCTTTTGCACAGTCTTTATGTGACGTTAATTTCAAAGAGGCGGAAGTGGTTGCAAGACAGGGAAAGAATACTTATACATATGAGGCTATTTTTTCTTCCGAGCAGGCTCGTACAGAAATTCTTTTTGGAAAAAATGTTCCTGAGAGTATCGCGGAATTGTTTTTTGTATTGAATTTAAGGTTGGTGAATCCAAAATTCTTGAAGCGGACGTTGACCAGGTTTTAGATTATGCTTTGGACCTTAAAAACTTTCATAAATTCAGTCAAGATAAAGTAATTGTACCGATTTTGGTTGCTACAAAATATAGTCATCGCACCATAGATATTAAAATGTCGGTATATGATGACATGGTTGTTAATCCATGGGGAATTAGATTATCTGAATGAAAAGGTAGAGATTGACAGGATCGAGCTTGATGAATTGGAAAAACAAATCGAGCAATTAAAGGAAGAGGGTTATCAGGAATTAATATACGGTTCTTCTGATGAAGAAGAGGAATAGTACAATAGTGGCGCATAAATTGTTAAAACTAACTTAAAAATTACCTACAGTAATATATAGGGCTATCAATGCAAGCGTGAAATAACACAGCAAGCGGAGAGAGTTGTGAGTTTTTATAAATATTAACGATTTTATGCAAAATCAACCATAAAATATAAATTTATGCACAAAATATGCACAATTACTTATTATTATTCACACTTTTTTCTCTTTACAGAATTGACTGAACACAGTCATACAGGCTAATATCCGTAATCCGAGGGCGACCAAATAAGGTCAAAAACGGCTTAAA
>JBJFAG010000243.1:0-2107 GCA_051887795.1 Candidatus Coproplasma sp.
CTCACAACAAGACGCTTGCGGCGCAGCTGTGCAACGAGTTCAAGGAGTTCTTCCCTGAAAACAGGGTGGAGTACTTCGTGTCCTACTACGACTATTACCAACCCGAAAGCTATATCCCCTCAACCGATACCTATATCGAAAAGGATATGAGCTTAAACGACGAGATAGATAAACTGAGAAACTCCGCAACCAGCTCCTTAGGTGAGCGGGAGGACGTCATAGTGGTAGCCTCGGTGTCCTGCATATACGGCTTAGGCGCTCCCGAGGAGTACTTCCGCCTCGCCATATCACTCCGCCCCGGCGACGAGATGGAGAGAGATGCCCTGCTCAGAAGGCTGGTAGAAATTCAGTATCAACGCAACGATATGGACTTTCACCGCTCCTGTTTCAGGGTGCGTGGGGATATTGTCGAAATCTTCCCTGCAAGCAACTCCGAAATTGCGATAAGGGTGGAGTTCTTCGGCGATGAGATAGACAGAATTTGTGAAACGGACGCCTTGACGGGCAATATACTTTCGGAGCTTAAACACGTCTTAATCTTCCCAGCCAGCCAATACGCGGTGGGCAGCGAGAAGATGAAATTAGCTCTCTCCATGATAGAGACGGACATGAACAACGAAGTTACCGCATTCCGCAACGAGGGCAAGCTGTTGGAAGCTCAACGCTTAGAACAGCGTACCCGTTTCGACCTGGAGATGATGAAGGAGATAGGCTATTGTTCGGGTATAGAGAACTATTCCCGCTACTTTGACGGAAGAAGCCCCGGGCAGCCCTCGTTCACGCTTTTGGACTATTTTCCCGACAACTTTTTAGTGTTCATTGACGAAAGCCATATGACTATTCCGCAGATCAGGGCAATGTATCACGGGGATAAGTCGAGGAAGGATAACCTTGTCGGTTACGGCTTCCGTCTGCAATCGGCTTATGATAACAGGCCGTTAACCTTTGAAGAGTTTGACGCAAGGGTTCCCCAGCTGATATGCGTTTCGGCAACCCCCGCCCCGTACGAGTTGGAGCAGTCGGGGCAGACGGTGGAGCAATTAATTCGCCCTACCGGCCTGCTTGACCCTGAGATTTTTGTCAGACCTACCAAGAACCAGATAGACGATTTATTGGGTGAAATAAACGCAGTAACCGCCCAGAAGGGTAAAGTCCTCGTCACCACGATGACCAAGCGCATGGCGGAGAGCTTAACCGACTATCTCAAAGAACACGGCAAACGTGTGCGCTATATGCACTCCGACATAGACGCCCTTGAAAGAATAGATATAATCAACGGCTTAAGGGGTGACGAGTTCGACGTCCTCTGCGGAATTAACCTGTTAAGGGAGGGGTTGGACCTGCCTGAAGTTAAATTAGTCGCCATTCTCGACGCCGACAAAGAGGGCTTTTTACGTAGTGAAACGGCGCTCGTGCAGACGGTAGGCAGGGCGGCGAGGAATGCAGAGGGTAGGGTAATAATGTATGCCGACGTGGTAACGGGCAGCATGCAGAGGGCCATTGACGAGACCGCCCGCCGCCGTAAAATTCAGGACGAATACAACCAGGCTCACGGCATAATTCCCAAGACGATAATCAAAGAGGAGAAGATCTCCCTCGGAATAACCAGCAAGAAGAGCAGTGCAGACGATATCAAGCTCAACGATATCCCCGCAGAGATAGAAAAGTTAAAGGCACTTATGAAAGTTGCCTCCGCACAGCTGGACTTTGAAAGGGCGATAGAAATTCGTGATACCATTTCAGAGCTTAGAAAAAAGCTTTTAAAGGCTAAAAAGAGTTAAAAGTGCGATTAAGGCACAAACTGAATCAATATGAAAGAAGAGATATTTGTTAAAGGTGCAAAAGAGAATAATTTAAAAAACGTGGACCTGCACATACCCCGCAACACGTTAACCGTGTTCACGGGGCTTTCGGGCAGCGGTAAATCCACCTTAGCCTTCGATACTATCTTTGCAGAAGGGCAGAGGAGGTATATCGAAAGTCTGTCATCATATGCAAGGCAGTTTTTAGGGCAGATGGAGAAGCCCGACGTCGACCTTATAGACGGGCTCTCACCCGCCATATCCATAGACCAAAAGACGACTTCCCACAATCCCCGTTCAACGGT
>JBJFAG010000244.1:0-8580 GCA_051887795.1 Candidatus Coproplasma sp.
CTGCAGCATATGGAATTGGACAGCGAAGAGCTTGCTCTCTTTCATAAAAAATTCAACTCTTAACTAAAGTTGAGTGGGGAATATGCTTTAACTAACGCCAAAATACGGCGACGCCGCCGACGGAAAATTCCGTCGGCGGCGTATTTCATACAAAACAATTTTAAAGTTTTTCTATCATTCCGCTTGAGATAAAGAAGCTGTTTTTTAATACCTTTGGAGTCTTTTCTGCGGATAAAAGGCTTTTAACCTTTGCTCTTCCGTGAACCTTATCGGTGAGTATAACCTCCGTTGCCCCCAACATATCCCCGTTCAAAGCGTAGTAGTCGGTTAAATATCTCTTTATCAGTCCCTCGGCATATATGCATGCGTTGGGGTACTTTTTGATATGGGTAAAATCAAACTGAACATACTCCTCGCAGCCCTGCCTGAACAGTGAGAGTTTATCCCCTGCAAGGCACAATTCAAATTCCGCATTGCCCCTATTTTGTAATATTTTGGAATGCTCGTCGAAGTTGTCTGCAATATACCTGTGTACTATTCTGCGATAGGGCCTTTTGAAGAACAACTCCCACACGATAATAAACACGAACAACAGCGCAATTACCCCAAGCAGGGCGACGAACACCCAAACCGACCAGTCGGTGAGCTTAAGCCTCGTCTTTTCAACCACAACCCATATGGCCAGCCCTGCCGAAAGCAGAGCGAGAATTGCCATTGCCAGGTTGGTTAATATGATTGCAACCCTGTTGCTTTTAAAGGTTGCCTGTATCTCAGGCGAGGATAAATCTGTCATTTTATCAATCCTCTTTTCAAAAAGTAATTTTTTTCGGGACGGTAGACGTCGACTTCTCCGTTTTCTATAATTTGATATTCGTCATACTTATCATTACGTTTATCGAATTTATCGACTATAGTAACGTCTGAATATCCCTCGCCGTGCAGGGAGAAGTAAGCCTCTAAATACTGCAGTATCCACACGCCGAAGAAGGAATACGTCTTTACCGATTTTTTGATACCCGATATGTCAAAGACAATTTTCTTAAAGGAGTTTTGCCTCAATAAAGTTACCTTATCTCCCTCATATTCGACCACTAACGCTATTTCGCTGTCGCCTGAATACAGGTCTGAGTTCTCCTCCATTGTCGTCTTAAGCACGTCGCAAACACACTCTTTCAGCCGCTTTTCGGTCAGCTTTAACAGAGTGAAGAACACGACTAACGCTGCCGCAAAGACGGCTGCAATTATCCAGGTTGCAGTAATCAGGCCTGCCTGCTCCTTCATGCTGCCTACAGCCACTGCGGAAAATATCCCCGCACAAAAAGCTATAACAAAGGCAGCCGTAGAAATAGACTTGAACAGTTTTACCCTTGCAATATATTTTTTTATCTCTTCGTTATCAAAAGTTACCATTCAATTAATCTTTACTCTTTAATTTTTCCAGGGCGAGGAAGTGAATCTCCTCGGTTGCAATGGAGAGCTTGGTGAGCTGATCCCTCTGCGTTGAGGGGTGCAGCCAGTAGCTGTCGTCATTGGTGGATATATCCACGCAGTCGCCTAAGAAATGATGGCGGTTCTTCCACCTTTTAAAGAAGGGGTAGTCGTACTCGATATGTATACTCTCCAGCTCTGCAGCCTTCCACTCGATATGTGTGGGTTGGCCGTAGACCGTACCGTCTAAAACGGTGCCGTCCAAGGTCTGCGTAAGCTTGCCCTTGCCGTGGTGTTCAAACTCCTTTGCATTGGGCAGGGTATGCACGTCGACCTCGCCTTCGTAGCGGTATATGCCCGAACGAACCTCTTCCCTGACGTTCGCCCTCTCCCATTTGAACCAGTCGGGGATATGCTCGAACTCGGTCTCCCCCTCCTCTGCCTTTAACCTTCCGAGGTTGGTCATCTGCCAAGCCTTACCGCAGGAGTTGCACCAGAGGCGGGTACCCTCCGAATACATTTCAAACTCCTTTTTGCAGTGAGGGCATTGGTAAAGCACGCTGTGCAGTCCGTGAGCCCTGTTTTCATAGTTGTTCTCAATGCCGTTTTCGTACTGGTATTTGAAGTCGTCCCTTTCAAAGGCCTTATGTATCCTCTCGTTAATGACGTCTGCGGAGAGGGTTTTAATCTCATCTTGAGTTACAATCTGCTCGATTGTAGCCCTCTGGGGGCAGGGCTGCCTGGTCTTATTCCACTGCGGACCTATAATATAAGTTCCCTGCATATTCAATACTACTACGGGTACGCCCATAAGCTTGCACAATTTGCCCACCGACGGGGGTACGAAAGAAGCGGTGCCGTCAATTGAATACCTCGCTTCGGGGTATATACACACGATATCGCCATAGTTTTTAATGCAATGGCGGATATTACGGATAAGGTCAAAATCCCTTACGAATTTACGCTTGGAAATACAGCCCAAAAGCCTCATTAACCAATCGCCGATATCCCTTATGGCGTCAATCGCAACGACGTTATTGACACGTTTGTAGGGCAGGATTGCCTTGTACTGAAGGCAGAAATCCATCTCGCTGGCGTGCGTTGCAAGCAGGATATACGGGGGTTTAAGCCCCTCCATATTGACTTTATTGATCTCCGCCTTGATACCCCTCATTCTGTAGGATATGACGAAGGTTCTCGCTATCCACATCCACAGCGCACTGGCACGCCTGGGCTTGCGGGAAAAGTCGTATTTTTTAACTTGTTTTTCTTTCATTTTTTCTCTCCATGGGAAAAATTATTATAAAATCCCTCTATACATTTTACAATAATTAATCAAGTTAGTCAATAGCCGTTTTGAAATTTCAATTCAAAGCGCAGAATTACAGCGTTTTTTTAATTTTCAGGTGTATTGAAATTTTTTTATTTTTATGCTATAATAATTAAAATATTAAGGACGGCGAGATATGGATTTTACAGGCAAAACAGTAGTACATAAAAAGCATGGCGCAGGCGTTGTAATACAACAAAACTGCAATCGCATAACGGTTAAATTTCCCGACCGCCAAGAGGCATTTATCCTCCCCTTGAACGTTGTTATAGGGACAATTCGTTTCGATAACCCTGCCGTTCAGACTCAGTTTAATGAAGAACTTGTAAAAGAGCAGGATACTGCCAAAGCAGCGAAGAAACTTGAGCTGGATAAAGCCCAGCAGCGCATTGTCGACAGAGCCAACTCCACTACAAAGGTTGCCCGTACTCCCCGAAACGGAAGGAGCGGCAGCACAAATTCCACCCCTCACGCCAGAGGAAAACACATTGCGTTTAAATGCAATTACTGCGACGGCGGCAATAGCGCCAACTGTCTGGGATTTAAAGGAGTATGCTCCGACGAAAAAATTGAATACAACGTTCACAACCACGCCCAAAGCTGGTGCGCACACCCCGATTGCCCTTGCCGACAATATTCACTTGGTCAGATTACACGTCCTCAACTCGACGCAACGCACGCAAACGGAAACTTTACGTGCTATGAGTCAGTCATGCTGACGAGCTGGAAAGCCGCAGCAGGTGAGGACAGAGACGGCTCGCCGAGAAAGATACTTAGCGCTGAAGTCGATAAAATCGCCGTACTTACCACAGTGTTGCCCGGTACTGACGAAAAGGACAGGGTTATCTTTGCTGTATTTTTAATTGGCGAGGCATTCATAGGTAGCAACGTCCAATCCGGCTACGTTGTAGGAAGGGAGGGCTTTACTATTGAGCTGACGCCCAATGAAGCCAAGCAATTGAAATTCTGGAATTACTACAGCAACAAAAACCTGAGTATAGCCTGGAAACAAGGTTTATTCCATTACCTGACAAGGGACGTCTGCAAAAACATCCTCGACGATATCATAAAGATGGGCGGTGACAATGCAAGAATTGCACAAGAGCTGCTTGCCTACGTATAACGATTAACAAAAATCAAGCCTGACGGATAGTCCGTCAGGCTTTTAAATTATCTTTCTACCCTCTTCTTCTTTATAGTCTCAAAGGCGTAACACAAGCCCTTTAAATCGTCGGGCAGGTAGGATAGCGCCTTCTCCTCCAACTCAGGCGGCACCCCGTAATACGCCTCTGCAATGCTGCCCGCCATTGCGCCTATGGTGTCGGAGTCACCGCCTATGCCGACCGCATTGCGTATGACGTCCTCGAAGTCCTCCCCGTCTAAAAAGGCGACTATTGCCTGGGGAATACTCCCCTCGCAGGTTACCCAGTGCCCTGCTATATCATAGCCGTAATTGCCCATCAGGCTTTTAATAGAAAAGTTTTTATCGTTCAACACGGGATAGTAGGCACCCAATCTCTCCCTTATGTAGCGTTTGTCCTTTCCTATCCTTGCAAGGTATACCCCCATTGCAACCGCTTCGGCACCCTTTAAACCCAAGTAGTGATTGTGGGAAATTTCGGTTACCTTCTGAGAGAGCAGCTTAACCTCTTCCTCACTCTCGGCAACCCAGCCGACGGGGCTTACTCGCATACCCGCCCCGTTGCCGTAGCTGTTGATAAAAGTACCCCCTTCGAATAGCCACCTGTAGAAGTTGCCGCCCCAGCCGATATCAGGGTAGGGCTTTGCGATATCCTTCATTATTTTAGCCGTCAATCTGCCTAAATTTTTATAGTCACCCTTGCTTAAATACAACGCCTTTGCGACGGCAATAGTCATTAAACTGTCGTCAGTAAAGCGGCAACCCCTTACAAACAGGGGAAAGTCTTTGCCGTAATGGTCGATAAACTCAAACCTGCTGCCGACTATATCCCCGATAATTGCCCCTATCATATATGCCCCTCCGTATAACGCTTTACGTTATTATACACCAAAAAATAAAGGCAGACAAGAATTTTCTTATCTGCCAATTTTTATCTTTAAAACGTTTGCTTAACCGTTACTGCTGTCTGTTAATTTTAAATTTGGCAACGGCTACGTACTCGTTTGCCACGCCGAAAATATCGTTGCGGGCAATACCTATGAAGTCCTTACCGAACAGGTCGAAGATGTTGCCTGAAACGCCAAACTCGGGAAGGGTTGCAGTAAGCTTTCCGTCCTCGTAGATATACGCCAATATTATGGGCAGCCCCACGTCGCCGTCGGGCGTCATATCGCCGCCCGAAGTCACAGACACGTATATCGCCTTACCCTTTACCAACTCCTTTAAGCTATCGCAGGTAACTTCACACTTCACGCCCCCGAAGCCGAAGGAGGGAACGGCGTCGAAATCGGCATTGGCGCAGCCCGACACGGGCAGGTTGAAAGTTGCCGCAGAGCGCTTGTAGGTATTCAACGCTTCAAGCACGCCGTTTTTAATAAAGTAGAACTTATCGTCTTTGAGCGTAGTACCCTCGCTATCGAAGAAGGGAAGGCACCTCTTATTGTCGGGTGAACGGTCGATCAATATACTTAATTTTTCGTCGAACACCTTCTGCCCAAGCTTGCCTGCAAATATACTTGCACCGCTCATATACCTTTCAGCGATTATATCAAAAAACGCATTCTGGGCAAAGAAGTAGTCGATTATTACAGGAAGCTCTTCCTCAGGCAGAGGAACACGGTTGAAGTAGGGCTTTAACAATACGCCCACGTCTGCAACTATCTTATCCTCGTCGTAGCCGTCGTCTATCTCAGCACCGTAGAAAAGGTCCATAATATTTGCAGAGGAACGGGCTTTGATGGACAACGCTATTTCACAATTGGCGCCGTCATAGCTATAAGCCGTACCCTTGCTGTTTTCATAATAAGCTTGCTTATTGTTTAAATTAATCTTATTTGAAAAGATAAAATCGGGGTATTCCCTTTCAAGACGTGCAATGAGCTGCTTGCAGGTCGTTACAAACCGTTCGGGAGGAATGACAGTCTTTGCCCTGTTCTCGCTCCTCGTCCTGCCCTCTTCAAGCATCTCGGGATAGGGAATGTTCTGCGAAAGCTTTTCTTCAGCAGTTTTGTATAGTGAGTCTACGTCCGCTTCGCCTATGGCGCCTGCTATGCCGATATTCCCCCCGTCGTAAACCCTTACTACCGTCCGCATGTCCTCTTTAAGTCTGAGGGAATCCACCTTGTTGCCCGCTACGTTTACGCCGTAGGAGGTCGTTTTTAAAGTTAATTTCTCGCTTTGCATCTTTTCACCTCACTGTACAGTCATTCTGGAAATTCTGACGTATGGACCGCCGAATGATACGGGCAGGGGGAACTGTTCCATCTTTCCGCAACCGCCCATTATGCTCGAAATGACTTCGGCCTTATTTGAAAGCCCTTCGATGAGGTTGAGCGTTTCAAACACGTTGCCCGTAATAACGGCAATCTTTACGGGGTCGCCTATCTTCCCGTTGACTATCTCGTAGGCGATTGCGGGAGCTATTGTGAAGGTACTCATACCCGAACCGTGTTTATAGGATTTGATATAATAACCCTTTTCAATGCCTGCAAACAGCTCTTCAACGGTCTTATCGCCCGCCTCTATCATAGTGCTGGTCATCCTGACTATGGGTTCAAAATCGCAGTTAATGGCACGCGCATTGCCCGTAGGCTCTTCACCAAGCTCTGCGGAGGTGGTTGCAGAATGAAGTCTGCCCGTCAGCACGCCGTTCTTAATAAGATAGGTCTTGCCTGCAGCGTTACCCTCGTCGTCAAAGGGGCAGTAGCCCGACCCTTCGCCTATGCCGCTATCGTATATTGAGAGGATATCCGAACCGACTTTCTTGCCGATTGCCCACTCCTTTTTCATCGTTTCGTCGCCAATCATGAAGTCGGCTTCCGACTTATGCCCGAAGCTTTCATGGGCAAACACGCCCGCCGTTTCGGGCGAGAGTATGACGGGATAGCAGCCCGCCGTGACGGGTTTTGCATGGAGGAGATAGTTTTCAGCCTCTGCTACGGCGTCTTTAATCTCCTTTTCGCTTGCAGTCAGATCGGAGAATTTATCGACCGTCTTTCTGTATGCATAGCTGAAATTATCCGTTTCGTTTGCAAGGGCATAGCCGAAGCTATAACCGCATAGCTGAACGTCGTAATGAAGGTCCGCACCCTTGGAGGAATAGAACCGCATATCCGAATATCTGTCGGAATAGGACGCCATGGTCATTCTTACGTATTCGGAGGAATTGAGATAGGGCATATTGTCGGTAAGCAGTTTATGCTTCTGGTCCAACGTGACGTCCTTTACACTGCAACCTTCAAACTTAATCACCTCGGCTTTATGCGGGGTTATCATTTTGACTGTCGGATTGTTTTCAATATCGGGGTTGGGCGTTGCATTATTATACAGTTTGTCAAGCTCCCCCTGTAAATCGTCTATCCTGTAGGTAGAGGCATAGTACCACATGCTTCCGTCAAAGACGCGTATAAACGCCTTTTTTACTACGGAAGATTTGCTCTCTTCCAGCTTGCCGTCACGATAGCCGATTTCCGTCGTGAATCTGTTTTCTATCCTGACGTCAGAATAGAAGCCTTCTTTGAATTTAATCATCATTTCTCCTTTATCTTCTTATAAAACTCTCCCGCTGAAAAATAATCAGGCGTGGTTTTAAAGGGTATAGAACAGCACCAGGAAAATTACGGCTATGAGTATGAACACACCGCCGACTATGGTAAGATAGGCAAAGCTGCGCTTTTTGCCCTTCTGCGCCTGACGGTATTCGTAATAGTCCTTATATTTCCGTTTTGCGGGATTACGTAAAAATACTACGAACAGCGAACGCACTCCGTATGCGAGCATATCGAACACTCCCCCCGCACTGACGAGGACGAGAAGCCCTACGGCCCCGATAATGACTCCTGGTACGAAAGCTGCATCGCAGAGTATACGCATAACCTCCGTTACTTCCGTCTGCGAAAAGACTCCTTTAAAATATGCAATGAGAAAGGCAATCAGCAACCCCGTCAACGAGGTTATCGCATATCTTAGAAAATTTTTCATCTACCCTTTGTCAACTCTTCCTTGTATTTTTCAAACTCCGCATCGTTGCAATATACCATATGCCCGGGGGCAACCTCACGAAGCGAGGGCTTGTCAACCGAATAATCGTGTTCGGCTATGGGGTTATAGGTTATACGCTTTCTGCCCTTTTCAAAGTCAGGGTCGGGCAGAGGAATTGCAGAGAGCAACGACTTGGTATAGGGGTGAAGAGGATGGGCGAACAGCTCGTCGGAGTTCGCAAGCTCAACCATTTTACCGTAATACATAACGCCTATTCTGTCTGAGAAGTACTTGACAACCGATAAATCGTGTGCAATGAAAAGAACGGTTAACCCCAGCTTTTCCCTCAGGTTGTTTAAAAGGTTTATAACCTGGGCCTGAATGGACACGTCAAGTGCGGAAATAGGCTCGTCTGCTATAATGAGCTCAGGGTTGAGGATTATTGCACGGGCAATGCCGATACGCTGACGCTGACCGCCCGAAAATTCGTGGGGGTAACGCCCTGCATGCTCCCTTACCAGGCCGACGAGATCAAGCATTTTATACACCTGCTCGTCGATATATTTCTTATCCTTGACGCCCTGAATAACCAGACCTTCGGCAATTATTTCCCTTACTGTCATACGGGGGTCGAGCGATGCAATAGGATCCTGGAAGATCATCTGCATCTTGTTCATTATTCTGTCGTTTTTGGCGAGGC
>JBJFAG010000245.1:0-2081 GCA_051887795.1 Candidatus Coproplasma sp.
AGAGGCGGCAATCAACTCTTTAACAGCCATAACCATAGCAGGTATAAGCTTATTATCCCTGTGAATTATTTTAGCCAGCTCGGCGTTCTGATTGAGCAAATCTTCCTTATCCTGTTCATATGCAGATATACGCTGTTCGTAGATTGCCTCATTCCTGTCGTAAAGCTTTTTGTGATAGGCGTTAGTAATATGCTTACGCCATATAAAGATTAACGCCAATCCGCAGAAAATGAGAATTAACAGTACAACTTCAAACACGAATTGATTGTTTAGACTATCGGCGTAACCCACCGAATAGGCGAAAATTGCAAGTATACTGATAAGCAACAGAATTTCAATGCTGCCGTCGTTTACGTCTGCCGTAATTCCGTTTTTAAACCTCTTGATTTTAAAGATTAAAAAGGTTAAAAGCAGTTGTACGGCAACCCAGAATATTAAGCTGATTGAGGTTAAAAGGGTTTCGTCTTTGATAGTTACGTAAAGGATATATTCAATCGGAATGTTAAGAATATAGGCGAAAGTCATAGTGCCTATCGCTATTCCGCAGGAAATAACGCCGATTGTCACCGTGTTTAAAACCGAACGCCTGACCCTGAGCAGAATATACAGACAGGAGAACAACAAAAAGCCTATCGGGAATAATACTCTGAGTTGCTTTGTCGCAAAGTAGAGGGCGGTGGACAGCGCCGCTGCGGCAAGCACGTCAAGCAAATTTATCCAACCGAATTTCCCCTTTGTAAGCTTGATATATCCGTAAAAACATACCAAAAACAGTATGAAATACCTGAATATCGTTAAAATAGTCTTAACCATAATTACAAATCGTTTTTTATCTTCTGCGCATAGTAGCAGATGAACTCCGTTACAGTGGGAACGCCTTTGTCTGACTTGATTTTTGCGGTATAGTTATCTAGTAAATCCTGTATATCCGCCGTCTTCCAGGCACGGTTGATTGCGTTCTGCATGGCTCTCTCTACGCTCGGTGCCGATTTGCGGTAGATCTCCCCTATTCTATCGCATATATGTTGGACGGGTTGCTTAACCGTCATTGCGATTGCGTCGATTAAATAGGTGTAGCCGATAGACTTTGGACTGACGCCCACTTTATCCAACTCACGGCAGATTCTCTGTTGCAGCTTTTTAGCTGTCTGGGCAGGGGAGTCGCCTTGCCCGTTCTGCTGTATTTGCTCTCTGCGGTTTATAATAACCGACTTGGTTATCTTAAGAAATTCCAACACCGATTTTGCAGAATACCCCTCCTGATTTTTGGTCATTATAAAATCAGCACCGAGACTGCGGACAATTTCGTGAGTTACTTGACTTACGTTATTAGTGGTTACTAGCACAAAGGGGATATGAGATAGGTGTGAAGTTTTCAATTTTTGAAGAAAATCTAAACCGTCTCCGCCCCCGTGGTGCAGTTCCAGATCCAAAATCACGGCGTCGGGGTGTTTATCTGAAACGTACTCAAAAGCAAGCGTTGAATTGTTAGTTATCCCTATCAATATAAAATCGTCGGGGTTTAAGTTTACCTCGTCAATTATTTGCTTGCAAGCTGCTTGGTCGTCCTCTACAAGTAAAACTTTTAATCTGCTATCCATATTAGTAGTCCGTTAATTTTTGATAAAATCATTATAACGCTAATTAGCATAATAATCAACTGTTACTAATGAAAAATAATGAAAACCAACAAAAAGCAACTCCCAAAAACTAATTTTTATATCGTATAAAATGTGGTATAGTATAATTAGCTAAGTATATATAGGAGAAAAAATGTTCAAAAAGTGGTTTGCGAAGTATGCAAGGGCGGTCAGCGACGAAAAAGAGCGTGAGTCGCTGTATAAATGGTACAGTGCAAAGACGGTTGTATCAATCATATTTTATGCACTATGCATTTTGGTGATTGTGTTGGAACTCGCACTTGAGCCTTACATAAATCAAAATTGGGCGGTTATAGTTTTAGCGGTGGTTATCTTTTTATGGATAGGCTTTGCCATTGCCAATCTATGCCTCTGGCTGTCCTTTAAAAGTATGTATAAGTCCATATTAAACCGCCCTGCTTATTCGGGGGAAATGCCCGA
>JBJFAG010000246.1:0-2063 GCA_051887795.1 Candidatus Coproplasma sp.
TTTATTTAACTTTTTCTTAGCTAAGTGTTGCACTTAGTTTGACAATTCATCTTTTTATCACTGTATCAGTCGTCAGGGTCAATGAGGTCGAGCTCGGGTTCCTTAACACCCTTATACAGAACTTTGAGCAGTATAGGCGTGAGTATAGAGGAAACGAGAATGAGCAGCACCGTCATCAGCATAAATTCCGACGGCAACGCATTGGCACCGAGCGCCGCGGCGGTTACCGTCTGGGTTACGATTAAGGCAACCTCGCCCCTCGCCATCATTCCGACGCCGCCGATTGCACTCTCCCTCCAGCTGTATTTAAACGCCTTGCACACCGCACCGCAGCCGATAATCTTGCCTGCTATACCTAAAATTACCGCAACAAGCGCGAAGAGCAGAATGCTCAAATCCATTCCCACAAAGCTAATAGAGCTTATACCTATGTTGGCAAAGAACACCGGGGAGAATATGGAGCGGGAGGACACGTCTATCTTGGAGTCTATGTAGACGCTCGCCCTGTGGTCGGTGGACAGGACTATACCGGCGAGGAAGGCGCCCGTAATATCCGCAACGCCGAAGATCTCCTCGGCCAGCCAGCTGTACATAAAGCACACAACGAGCGAATAAATAGAAAGCCTTATCTTGGACGGCCAGTTCTTATCCAGCCATTTAAAGATTTTGGATACGACAAAACCCAGACCTATCGCCACTGCGAAGAAGGCAACAATCATAATAACCGTGCCATAGGGCGTAGCTTTGAACAGCTCAAAGGCGTTCATGTCGGGGTCGACGTCGCCCGTTTTAGCAAACCCGGTTACAACCGAAAGCAGCACGATGCCGATAACGTCGTCGATGATTGCGGCGGAGACGATAGTCGTACCTAATTTTGTATTGATCTTACCCAGCTCCTTTAAAACCGAAACGGTTATTGCAACCGACGTTGCGGTTAAGATAGTACCTATAAAGATGCAGCGGTAGAGATTATCGACGCCCAGTCCGATGTTTGCAAAGGGCAGGGAGATTAAGAAGCCGAAGAGCAAAGGCACCGCAACGCCCGCACAGGCCACCAGAACGCTGGCAAGCCCCGTATGCTTTAGCTTCTGCAAGTTGGTTTCAAGCCCGGCGGCAAACATTAACAGCAGCACGCCGATCTTGGAAAAGGTGTCAATAACAAGCTTGCCACCGCCGGACGTGGAGAGCTGGAACAGGGCGAAATAATCACCGCTGTCAAATCCTATTATAGTAAATCCGCAAAAATCGCCAAAGATTGCAGGGCCGATTAAAATTCCCGCAATGATATACCCAAGCACCTGCGGCAAACCGAAGTGACGGAATAACAGTCCCAGGGATTTAGTCGCAAATAAAATAATTGCAAGAACCGCAACGACGCCCAAAGCATTGTCAACAACAAACATTTTTTTCGCCTTCTCTTTTATTAGCAATTATTATAGCAAATAATAATTAAAATGTTTAACGTTTTAAGGTACTTTAAACATAAAATAAACTGAATATATAATTAAATTTAAATTATTTTTTCCGTCTGCAATACCCCGAAAAGCCTTACGGCATAAGGGTTTTCAAGGAACATAAGCAAAACTTATATCACCTATCAATTTAAATTTTTTAAAAATTTTTAAAAAAGGTATTGACATTTGATTAAAACGTGTTATACTTAAAGTACAAAAAGAAAATAACTTACAAAAAATGTTAGGTACCAACATTAATCCATGAGGTAAGCTATTATGAAAGATAAGTAGCGCCGAAAGGCGGACATGGTTAATCTTAAAAATTAAATAAAGTTTCCACAAGCATAGCGAGCGGGTAGCAAAGTTGCAACCGCCCGAGGATATATACCGAATTAGTTTGCAAAGGAGTAAAGGTTATGAAAAGACTATTTTGCAACACTATCGAAGAAAAGGAAAGGTAAAGTCCGATGTACTCTAAAACTTGCGGAATCTGATTTCCCAAGACGGTTTTAATTATAGCGGCAAGATGCTGCAAGGGTCATTACCCGATTTGCTGATAAGCAACCGTGGGAAGGCGATTCCAGAAAATTAAAACTTAATAACAAAAAT
>JBJFAG010000247.1:0-2058 GCA_051887795.1 Candidatus Coproplasma sp.
CCTTGCCGGTAACCCTTGCATAGCCGTCAGCCGCATGAGAAGCACCCTGTTCGTGAGCAGTTAAGATATGGTTCAACTTACCGTTGCGGTATAATGCGTCGTAGATGTCCAGAACCGTACCGCCGGGGTAACCGAAAACGGTCTCAACCCCTTGTTCGAGGAGACAGTTGATTAAGATGTCAGCTCCTTTCATTTTCATAGCCGTTTCTCCGTTGAATATATAATATCAGATTATAAAAATTATTATCGGCTATAATACCATAATTAATCACGTTTGTCAACTTGCATAGGGTGTAAAAGAGTATTAATTTGCATATTTGGTTTATAAAACCGCATACGGCTGTATAAAAATACAAAATTCATTATTAGCCTGCCAAACGGGGTAAAATGATAATAATTTTCAAATTTTGTGAAATATATATAACCTCCCTTGACAATTCAAAATGCCGATATTATAATATTAAAGATTATAATAGGTTACTATGTAGTCGTGCGCACGCGAAAAATTACTAAGGGGGTAAGGCAGGTGAAAAGAGCTTCCAAACGGCTTGTTATGTCAATAATTGCGCTTGTTGCAAGTGTAATTTTGTGCATAGGCATGTGCCTTGCCTGGTTCGCCATGAACAAAGACGTCAGCGGCAACGGTATGCAGACGCAGGTTAAAGGCAGCGATATTGTCAGCTTTGAAGTCGTGGCCTCCTACCTTGATTTCAACGATTCGAATAAAACGGATTATAAGACGACAGACAACGGCAACGTCAGCACTTTGGAAAAAACGTTTGATAAAGATGATAACGGTGTGCTTGACCTTTCCTCCGATAATGGTAGCAGCAGCAACGATGAAATGCGTTCCTTCGATTCAACAAAGATGTATTCCTCGGCGGTGCTGTTTACGGTTGACTACGAAATTTTAGCTGGCAGTGATAAGACTTTCAGGATATACGCCACCTGCCCTTATACAACCGAGCATATGACCGAGAACGTTTTCACGGTTATAAAAAGTACGGCAGAAGGTGAAACAGACACCTACTACAGTTCGGTATCCAATGCCGTGTTCTTAACGGAGGCAAGCCTTTCAGGCGGGAAGTATACTTGTAAAACAAGCGGTTCAGAGGCGATTGATGTCAAATTCATAAAGGAAGATTATTCTAAATATTTCACAAGATACTTAAAGACAGGCATAGAAAGTACAAGCTCCGACGCAAATACAAAGGGTACGTTGTATTACTTAATGGACTATGACGAAGACCTGTTCAACGTACTTACCAACGCAATGCTCACGTCGGGCGGCACTCTCAATTCAAAGATTGTCCTCGACGGCGACGTCGTTTTCGGCATTGAAGAGTACGATATTTCGGCGGCAGAGCCTACGGTAGAAACAGTAACGTTTGTAAACAGTACCTCCGTAACCACGCAGGCGGCAGGTTCCGACGTGATGACTGCAAGCTGGCAATTCCTTCTGGACTATTCGGACGACACTTTGGAGACGGTTAAGTACAACAGTTCCGACAGCTCCGACTTTGTAATCACGGGGCTTGATACGTCTGTAGTCGGCGAAAACAAAACGGTAACCATAACCTATAAGGGCATAACCGTTCAATATCAACCTGCGGAGGGAGAGGCGACAACCGAAATTCCCTATACGATTTCAAAGGCTACAACCGTAACCGGCATAACTTTGAACAAGTATACCCTGTCGTTAATTTACAATTCGGATACGCCTGCAACAGCACAATTAACGGCGACAATTTCGCCTTCAGATGCAACAAACCAAACGGTTCTTTGGACGTCGTCCAACACTTCGGTTGCAACGGTAAGTTCAACAGGTTTAGTCACTGCAACGGGTGCAGGAACCGCCACTATCACGGCAAAGAGCGACGCTAACAATGAAATAACTAATAGCTGTACCGTAACAGTCACGGCGTCTTCGTCAGCAACGGCGGTAACGGGCGTAACGCTTGACAGTAAGACACTGGCGCTTTACGTTAACAGCTCCGTCGCTAATGCCGATAAGGCAACGCTTACGGCTACCATTACTCCCGAAGGCGCAACCAATAA
>JBJFAG010000248.1:0-2036 GCA_051887795.1 Candidatus Coproplasma sp.
CAGCCGACGGCTACACCTTCTTAGGCTATGCTTACGATAACGAAGGCGTACTCACCTTTGGCGTTGGCGAAGATATCGCAACCGCAGGCAACACGCTGTACGTCATCTGGGGTACCAGCAAGGTAGGCACTTCGTTCAGCGTAGTGACCAACACCGCAGGCTCCGCACTGTATATGCCTTCAGGCGACAGCATAGACGGCAAGTGGTACGACGACAGCTGGAACGAGGTTACTTCCATTTCGTATGATAACATGGTTGTATATTCGAGGACTAAGTTTACGTTTACTTACAAAATTGATGGTGCAGGCGTTAACATAACCGATACAATGGAGGGAACAACCGGTAAAGATAAAGGTATTGTAAATAAAAACTCCTATTCTTATTCGTTTAATGTGTGGGAAGGTCAGAAAATTGTTGTAACACGTTCTTCAGACGGTTATACACTTACGTTTACAGTTGACGATGTTACAATGGGAACAATCAAGCTTAATAATACCTTCATTTTAGTTGGTTATAAGCAGTATACTTGGAAAGACGATAATCTTACGAATGGCGTTTGGACTAACGATTCGGTTAATAGTGATTCAAGTGTAACGTTCAAGTATTAAAAATTTATACTGTCACAACTAAAAGGGCGCCCGTGCTAAATGCACGGGCGCCTTTACCATATTATTTAATAATATAGCCCCGTTCCGCATAAACTAAATTATGAAAATTTTGCGTCAGATTTTAAAGGAAGCGGGTGCGGATATGGCTGGTTCGGTTACGATAGTACCCTCTTTCGGCGGTTATTTTTCTTTTGTCAAGCGGGTGGAGGAGTACACCTCTCAAAAAATCGTACTGTCCGCCTACAAACGCAGGGTGATAATTTCGGGCGAAAACCTTGTAATAGACAAGTACTTTGCACAGGATTTATCAATTAAGGGCAATATTACGGGGGTTACGTTTGAATAATAAAGTCATATTCGAGGTGACCGCCACTCCCGAAACCGTCTTAAAAAAGCTTGCAAAGGCGCAAATACCCGCAGGTTTAGTCAAGGCAGAGGGCGCAAAGGTACGCTTCGGGGTAAATAGTGAATATATACAAAAAGTTTTTGCAATTTTTAAACACCCGTGCTATAATACTGTTATAAGGCGTAAAAGCGCAAAAATGCGTTTGACGCAATTTCTTAAAAACCGATTGGGTTTAGTTGTGGGCGGGGTAGCCTTTATAGCCCTATGTCTGCTGTCACAGTCCTTTGTTTTAAAGGTGCAGGTTACGGGCAATGCAGCTTATCTCACCGAGCAGGTGCTTTCCGTCGCCGAGGAGTGCGGGGTAAAGAAATACACCACTTGCCCTGATTTAGATAAGCCCTTGCTCACCTCAAGGATAACCTCGTTTGAAAACGTGGAGTTTTGCTCTGTCACCCGCAAGGGCTGGGCGCTGATAATCGACGTACACGTACAGCCTCAGAGCGGGCAAAGCGTAAACCCGTCTCCCCTAAAAGCTCAGCGGGCGGGGGTTATAAAGAGTTTAACCGTCCTTTCAGGCACACCGTTAAAGTCAGTCGGGGACGAGGTTAAGCAAGGCGAGGTAATTATCGGCAATTACGAGGTCTTAGCAGACGGCTCCCAAAGGGATTGTCTGCCCGCAGGGTATGCGGAGATAGAGGTTGAAAGCAGTATCACTCTTTTTTATGAAGAGACGAGCGCGGAGAACGAGAGATATGCACTTGCCTCAACCGCTCTGTATGCAGACGTTGTCACGGCAAAATCGCTGAAAATCACCCCGTGCGACGGAGGGTTTTACTATAAGGTGGACTTCACGTATCTTTACACCCAGGCATGGAATATTGATTAAACTAATTACGTAACAGGTTATATATATAATATGGAAAGAAAAATCAGTGCCGGCAACGTAGATTGCCTTGCAAAGGTGCTTGGCTCCTTTGACGAAAATTTAAATGCTGTTTCAAGGGAACTGCACGTTTTATGCCGTGTGTACGGCGTAAATATCGTGGTGGAGGGCAGCGAGGAAAACGTCAATACCGCTATAG
>JBJFAG010000249.1:0-2031 GCA_051887795.1 Candidatus Coproplasma sp.
CTGCGCTTGAAGCGCTTAATCAAGCCACCGGCTTAGCCGGTGGTACTTGACTTAAGCAGCAGGGCAATAAATACGATTACGATTCCAATGCCGAGCGCTGCATGGAAAATGCCTGCAATGCCGCTTATTGCACCGTTTGCGCCCGAAGTGAACGCGAAGTCGGATAAAGGAGATTTTTCTAAAATTTCCAGCGTTCCCCTCACAAGGAGCATAGCGCCTGCCCCGCTTACGCCGACCAAATAGGCGATAAATCCCGCCTTGAACAGCTTGCTTTTGCATTTACCCAGCTTGTCTGCCACCAGCCCTAATACAAGTGTAAACAGTACGCCAAGCACAAGGAAGTGGGGGTGTACAAGTCCTAACGTAAGGTATTGGTTAGTAATGCCGAAGCCCTTGGAAAACTCCCTGTAATAGACGCCGCAAACAAGTCCCACAGCCAGAAAGACCAAGGCCGTTTTGACAAATTTTTTCATTGTCCACCTCCTGCAAATGTTGTTATTAAAGCATTTACATAGTATCACAACACCGCAAAAAAGTCAATGTCGTTTTATTTTTTTGTCGCCACTTCCCTGCCTGCTTGCTTGCTATTTTGAATATACTATGCTAAAATGTGTAGGCTACAGAAGTTGAGAGAGAGGTATTCAATGAGCGGTTTTTTTGGCGTAGCTTCTAAAGATGATTGCGTATTCGATTTATTTTTCGGCACCGACTATCACTCGCACCTGGGTACGAGAAGGGCAGGCATGGCGGTATACAGTCCCGAAACGGGCTTCGATAAGGCCATTCACAGTATAGAAAACGCACCTTTCAGAACGAGGTTTACAGACGATTTTTCTTCAATGAAGGGTAACTTAGGAATAGGTTGTATCTCTGATTTCCAGGCCCAACCCATCTTCATCCGTTCCCACCACGGCGCATTCGCCATTGCAACAATAGGTAAAATCAATAACACAGACGCAATACTCAAGAACGTTATCGACAGGCGTACGCACTTTTTCGAGATGTCCAACGGTGAGATTAACTCAACCGAGCTTGTTGCGGCAATCATAAACCAGAAGGACAATTTCATAGAGGGTATCCGCTTTGCACAGGATATAATCGAAGGTTCGCTGTCAATGCTTATATTAACCCCTAAGGGCATCTATTGTGCAAGGGATAAGTTGGGCAGAACGCCTATCGTCATCGGTAAGAAGGATGATGCGTATTGTGCCAGCTTTGAAAGCTTTGCCTACCTTAATTTAGGCTATTCCGACTGCAAGGAATTGGGCCCGGGGGAGATTGTCGTTATGACGGCAGACGGGGTTAAGACCTTGGTTGCCCCCGGCAATAAGATGAAAATCTGCACCTTCCTCTGGGTATACTACGGCTATCCTTCGTCCTCGTATGAAGGCTTAAGCGTAGAGAAGATGCGCTACAACAGCGGCATGTATATGGCAAGACGTGACGACGTCAGGCCCGACTACGTTGCAGGTATCCCCGATTCGGGTACGGCACATGCAATAGGCTATGCCAACGAATCAGGCATACCCTTTGCCCGTCCTTTCATCAAGTACACGCCCACCTGGCCCCGTTCGTTCATGCCCCCCACACAGCAGAAGCGAAACCTTATTGCCAAGATGAAGCTCATACCCATTCACGATTTAATCAACGGTAAAAAGCTCCTTTTGGTAGACGACTCCATCGTAAGGGGAACGCAGACGAGGGAGACGACCGACTTCTTATATCAGAGCGGCGCAAAGGAAGTGCATATCCGTTCAGCCTGCCCTCCTATAATGTACGGCTGTAAGTATCTGAACTTCTCCCGTTCAACCTCTGAAATGGAGCTCATTGCCCGCAGGGTAATAACGAGGCTGGAGGGTTGTATTCCCACACCTGAGATGTTGGAGGAGTACTCCACTCCCGGCACTGAAAAGTATCTTAAGATGGAGGAGGAGATTTCAAAGGAGCTTCACTTCACGTCGCTCCGCTTCAACCGTCTTGACGATATGATAATGGCGACGGGACTCCCCGAAGAGTGTCTCTGCACTTACT
>JBJFAG010000250.1:0-2027 GCA_051887795.1 Candidatus Coproplasma sp.
CTCTTGATAAATCGTTCAGCAACAATTTTTTAATTCCGATATCCACCTTTTCCTTTGCCCTTTCCGCTTCTTTTACAACAATTGAAAAAGTAGTCCTTCCTATCTTTCTTGTATATGTATATTGATTCTGCTCCACTCGTTTCCCTCTCTTTGTGGTTACAGCAGAACCTCCCGACTATCCTTTTGAAACAAACACATACAATTTTTGTTTATCGTATATATACTATATTTTTAAAGAAAAGTCAAGTGGTTCTGCATTAATTTTTTACCTTAACAGTAAGATTATCGAAATAGCTGTCTGAACGGCAAGTAAAACCGGCGTAGCCCAAAAGAAAAACTTACGAAAACCACGTTCGTAACGTATATCCGACTTTGCCTGTTCTATCTCTTTTTCCGTATCTTTCAGCTTGTTTTTTACCTCTTTCGTCTCCTCGTCAATTTTAGCGGAAAACATTTCCACACCGGCTTTAATCACCTTTCCCGTAGCTATTTGCATTTCCTGAACCGTTTCCGTTTTCATCGCCTCCTGTTGGCTTATTAACGTTTCGAGCCGCCTCGTCACGCTCTCTACTTTTTCCGTCAAGTTCCTCACGTTTTCGCTGTTGTTCTCTTTTACGTTCCTCACTTGCCGCGTCAAGTCCTCGATTTGCATAGTCTGCTGTCTGATTAAGTTGTTGCATTTCTCGTTCGACAGCGTCAATGCCTTCTGAAATAAGCCACCCTGCGTTATTGCCTTTAACTCGTCCACCGCCGAATCGAGTTTTATAAGTTCCGGATTGTTCGTGACTATCTCTTCCTCGCCGTCTATAATCCGCTGTGATCTCCTGCCTGTTATTCTGTTTTCCAATTCTGTTTAACACCTCGCTTTTTGTATAATTCGTTCCGAGCCGTTGTCCTCGGATTGCCTTTTTCTTCTGTGGATGCAGATACGAAAAATCCTTGCCGTTTCTCGTAATTTCTACTCCGTAATTCGTTTGCAGATAGGATATAAACTCCTTTTCGCTATGCGATACCGTTATGCTTTCCTGAATAACTTCTCTGAGTTCTTCCTTCCAACTTGTCCCACCTTTCAACATAATATGTTTTTCTTCGGACGTGCGCTTATGTTTTGCACCTTTACGCCAATTCAATTCGCTAAAACCGTATTTTTTACCGATTCGATTTGCCTCGTCTTTCATCCTGCCGTATTCGTCCGAATTGATATGTAATTTCTTTCCCGTAATTGTGTCTACGGAATTGACGATTATATGACTGTGTACCGTTTGGGTATCGGTATGAGTGGCGATAACGCACTCATTGTCGGGGAATAACAATTCTGCCATTTCTTCCGCATACTTCTGTGCCTTTTGCGGACTTACTTTATCTTGCCTTGCGCAGGACAGTTTTATATGGTAATACTTTCTTTCGTCATATCCCGTCCCTTTCCCGAATCGTTTTGCCGTTTCGTTAAATTGAGAAGCATAGTCCTCGTCCTCGAATAAATTGCGCACTGAAATCAATTCCGCTTTGTTCGAATCGGTTATATATGATATTGCTTTCCTCGGCGTACTCTTGCTCGACGAACATTTGAATAGCGGCATTACGGTTCCCCTATGGCTTTCGTAATAGCCTTATATGTATTCTTTAATTCGTCCACGCAAGACAAAATCTCTCGTTTTGTCGCCAAACCACAGTAGTTCACTCTTACGATCTGGTTTAAATTATTGCCCTGCCTTTTTAATTCGTTCAGAATTTCACCTGACTTTTCAAAAACCATAATCGGCTTATTCGTAATGGACTTTATAATAAAGTCCGTCATCGTTAAACCGCTCGCTTTGAGTTTTTCGTCTATTATCTTCCTTTCATTTTCCGATGCCCTGAACGTATAGGCATACGGTCTTGTTCTGTTTCCCATTCCGTTTTTACCTCCCGTTTTGCGTACATAATAAAGGGTATTAGGGAAACGCAGTTGCCCTAACGAGGCGAGCGGTTACGCTCGGCATTTGGCAAGCCAAATGCGTACCTGTTACAATGTAATAGACCGATAA
>JBJFAG010000251.1:0-8263 GCA_051887795.1 Candidatus Coproplasma sp.
ACGACTTTTTAAGCTCTTCATCTACTTCAACCTCTAACATTTTGGTCATTGCAAGTGTTTTTGCAAATTCCTCTGTCAGCTCGGGGCTGGTTACTCTCTTAGCCATTTACGTACTCCTTTATACTTTTATTTGAATTGAGGTTTGCCATTATACATCCAGATCCTCAACAAGCTTTGCATTCTCTTCAATGAACTGTCTGCGGAGTTCAGGCTGCTCACCCATCAGAAGGGCAAACATCTTATCAGCCTCTACCGCATCTTCCACCTTAACCCTTACTAACGTCCTCTTCGAAGGGTCCATGGTAGTCTCCCAAAGCTGTTCTTTGTTCATCTCGCCAAGACCTTTATATCTCTGCAGTTCAAACTTTCCGTCGGGGTGTTCTGCCCTGAACTGCTCCAATGCCTGGTCGTCGAAGAGGTAGGTATCCTCTATTCCCTTTCCTGAAACCTTGTATAAAGGAGGCAATGCGGAATAAACGTGGCCGTTTTCAACCAATGGCCTCATATAGCGGAAGAAGAAGGTTAAAAGAAGTATTCTTATGTGAGAGCCGTCTACGTCGGCGTCGGTCATAATAATAATTCTGTCGTAACGGAGCTTGCTTTCGTCAAAGTTCTCCTGTATGCCGCAGCCGAAAGCCGTAATCATCGACTTGATTTCTTCGTTTTCAAGTACCCTGTTGATACGCACTTTTTCGACGTTTAAAATCTTACCTCTTAATGGAAGTATTGCCTGGAAACGCCTGTCCCTACCCTGCTTTGCAGTACCGCCTGCAGAGTCGCCCTCAACTATATAAATCTCGCAAAGTTCAGGGCGTTTGTCCGAACAGTCGGCTAATTTTCCGGGAAGTTTAGTCGATTCCAATACGCCTTTACGCCTCGTCTCCTCCCTTGCAAGCCTTGCTGCATCCCTTGCCCTCTGGGCGGTTATACAGCGCAAAATAAGCTCTCTCGCCTCAGCAGGATGTTCTTCAAGATAGGTTCCGAATTTGTCGGTTACGGCCTTTTGTACGAAGCCCCTGACGTATGTTGAGCAAAGCTTACTCTTAGTCTGGCTCTCGTACTGGGCGTCAGCAATCTTAACGGATACAACTGCGGTAATACCTTCCCTTACGTCCTCGCCCGAAAGCTTTTCGGAATCCTTTAAAATATTGAGCCTATGACCTGCGTCGTTGATAACCTTAGTTAACGCTGCTTTGAAGCCGTCAAGGTGGGTGCCGCCGTCGGGCTGGCGAATGTTATTGGAGAAGGGGAAAATCTGCTCCACATAGCTGTCGTTATACTGAATAGCGACCTCTAAAAACCTGTCGTCGCCTTCGCTTGCCTCAAAGTAAACGGGGCTGGCAAACAGAACGTTTTTACCCTCGTTAATGTCCGAAATAAAGTGAACAACGCCACCCTCGTAGCAGAAAGTATCAGTCCTGACGTTTTCGCCACGGTAGTCGGTAAGGGTTAGGGTTAACCCTTTGTTAAGGTAGGAAAGCTCCCTTAAAAGGGTCTTTAACGTATCGTAGTTAAAATCTACCGTCTCAAACATGGTAGGATCGGGATGGAAGCATATGGAAGTACCCGTGATATCGGTATCTTCGATAATCTTTAAAGGCTCTTCGGGTACGCCGCAGTGATACACCTGGCGGAACTTATGCCCCTTCTGGCAGACCTCTGCAATAAGCGTATCGGAGAGTGCGTTAACGCATGAAACGCCAACGCCGTGTAAGCCTGACGAAATTTTATAACCGCCAGCCTTGTTGCCACCGCCGAACTTACCGCCTGCGTTAAGGTTGGTTAATGCAAGCTCTACGCCCGAAATACCCTCCTCCTCGTTAATGCCCGTGGGGATGCCTCTGCCATTGTCTGCTACGGTGCAGAATCCTTCCTTGGAAATTATTACGTCAATCTTATCGCAATAGCCCGCCAAAGCCTCGTCAATGGAGTTATCAATAACCTCCCTGACAAGAGTATGCAAGCCCTTTTCATCAGTAGGTCCGATATACATACCGGGGTGTTCCCTAACCGGCTCTAACCCCTTTAACGCCTTTAAGCTGTTAGCATCGTAATCAGAGTGTACTTTTTCAGGCATAAATTCACCTCGCTAAAATTCTTTTATATATTATACCATATTATTAGAAATAAGGCAATTGTTTGAACTGATTTAGGTTAAAAATTGTACATAAAAAAGGCAGTTTCAGGCATAATAATTTTATGAGAAACTGCGGTAAAAATATTGAATTTTTTGAAGAGTGTCAAGGCGAAATATTCGAATGTGAAAATTGCGGAAATCACGTCTGCAGACAGTGTTTTTTTAAATCAAACGGAGTGTGTCCAAACTGCTTCGGAAGGCTTTTAAGAATAAGCTGAATAAAGCTTTTAAAACTAAAAGGCCTACGGTTTAGCCGTAAGCCTTTATATCATTTTTTACCCTCTTTATAACTTGACGGAAGATAGTCGATGAGCTGTTGATAGCGCATAAAATATTTATACGCTTCCGTATCATTGCCCTTTGCAAGATAGTATTCATACCTTAACTGAGTTAAGATAATGAAGTTAATGTCGTCCTCGGGGAGTTGAGGAACGTCGAGCAATAACCCCTCGTCAATATCCTTTAATAATTTTCCGCTTCGCATTTGCCCCTGAATTTTTAATATATTCAACATAACCTGAGCAGTGGGTTCGTTTTTAATTACCTCTAAGGCAACTAAGCCGTCCGTCTTACCCTCACCATACTCCAATGGCACGGCGTTGATTATGAGTGAATACAGGGCATAAGGGCCTGCAAATCCCAAAATAACAGGGACTGACGGAGCAATAAACGCAATAACGCCAAGAGCGACAAGCATCAAATCGAATACCAGCCCTGCAACAACGGTTGCAATCAGGCGGGCCTTCATGCCCTTTACTCCCTTTGGACACATCTCTACCGAAGAGCTTCTGAACAGCCTTATCTTTGGTATCTTCACTCCCATTCGGCAGATGGAACCGACTAAAAAGTGTGCGCCTTCATGGATAATGTCCTCAACAAATACGCCGAGAATTATCGATACGATATATACGGGTATCGTGGTGTATAATCCTGCATCCAGATTAGACTGCGTGCAGAAGACGTAGCCACCCACACCTGCAAAAATTAATGCTATTACTGCGGCAATTGCAGTAACCAATTTGTTTTTCATTACGTATCCCCTTAAAACGTATAAAAACCTTTTAAAGCTTTAATATTTTTTCCGTCACATAGCCCTCTAAGTTATCACTCTCGGAGACGGTTATTTTTTCTATTCCAAACTTGTCCATTACCATTGCCATAAGGCAAGCGCCGCCGCCGATCAAATCGGCAGAATTTTGGCAGATGGTAGTGCGTTTAATCTCTTCTACAGGCAGTGAAGTAAGCCTTTCTGCATACCCGTGAATCTGCGAAGCAGAAAGAACGGTCCCGTCAATAATCTGCGGTTGGTACACAGTTAATCCGTGATTTACGGCACCCAGACGGGAAGCCGTTCCACCTACCGCATAAAATTTTACTTCAGGATATTTAACCTCACCGTATTCGGCAATCTTACCCGATATAAAATTTTTGATTTTATCCAGGTCACGGCCTGCAGCATCTAAAATACGTACGGTGCCGACATTAGCGCTGTGCGAATAAATAACTTTACCGCCCGTGCGGACTGTAACTTCCGTACTTGCACCGCCGACGTCTATTATACCCCCGTCGCCGTTACCTAACGCCCCTGCAAGCGATACTGCAGCTTCCTGCTCTCCGCTCAATACGTCCACGACTATGCCGCAACTATTGTATGTTGCAGTCACGAAATCGCCACCGTTTTCGGAGGAGCGGACGGCGGCTGTTGCATAGGCATAGACCTCCTGCGCACCGTCTACTATAGCCTGGCTTTTAAAGTCGGAAACGGCTTTAACCGTCCTTTCAATTGCCTCTATCTTAAGCTTTGTAGAAAAGGATAAACCGTCGCCCAAGCGGGTTGTGTGAAGTTTTTTATATAAAGTTTTTCCGTCTGCCCATAGCATAAGGCGGACGGAATTTGAGCCGATATCAATTACACCTATTTTCATTTTATGGTTACACCGTCAGGGAGTACGTTTAAAGGATCCTCGTCACCGTAGACGTTAATATACTCCAACAGCCAATTTTTAAACTTTTCGTCTACTTCCAGCTTTTCCTCTAAAGTTTCAGCATTTTCCTTTTCTACCTGCAAATAGGCATAAGTCGTCTGTAGCTCCTGCTTACGACGGCTTAATATTGAAATCTGAACTATTTGGGCAATGACAATAGCAACCAAAATAAAGACGAACAGAACCGCATTAACGGTTATTGCCGCCACTATCCTGTTGTGCTTTTCTTCCTTCATTGCTAACCCCTTTTCTCCTGATATGTTTATTTAAATTATTATACACTTTTTTAATTAAAAATGCAATAGCTGAATGCAAACTTTTTAAATAAATAAGCACGCCTAACGCCAAACCTGCAAGCATAAACAGTCTTAGCGAATAAAAATCAAAGCAGACGCACATATATACAAAGACTAAAGCAAATACCGCAAAATAGATTAAGTCACAAAAGAACGTAAAAATCTTATCCTTTACGGTATATTTTTGTTTATCTACCCCGCACACTATTACACGGGCTATATACAAAACGTCGTATATAATTCCGCTTACAGCTCCGCATAGTATACAGGTTAACAGAATAAATGCCTGCATTATTTAAACAGTCCTTTTATTCCTGAACTGCCGTGCGAATATTTTACGCCGTCAATAACGCCCTGCGCTGTGAATTGCCCGCTCGACTTGGAAAAGGCGGTTATCTTCATATCGCTTCCGCTGACTACTATCTTTCCGCCTTGATAATGTAAAACTATCTGAGTTGCGGAAAAGGAAGTTACCGCTTCTATTTGCGTTGCTGTAATCCTTTTTCTGTTTTCGATTGAAAGAGTATGCCCTTCTACCTGTTCCATTGCCCACCGCCTCTATTTTTTAATATCATATGCGATGGCGCTGGGTATTATGAATTTAAATTAATCCACATCCACCCTTATTATCATACTCTGCCCGTCGTTATTTTCAAAGCCGAGCTTTTTGTAAAATTCCTCTTTGCCGGATCGGGCGCAAACCTCTATAAAGACAGCGGTACTTTTAACACCTTGTGATTTAACAAAGCATTTAATCTCGTTAATAAGCAGTCTGCCTAAACCGAGTTTTTGGTATTCCGGTCTTACTATCACGTCTTTGATATAGCAGCAAAGCCCCAAATCGCCAATCAGCCTTGCCATAGCAACCACCCTTTCTCCATCGTAAACAGACACACGGAAGAGCGTGTTTTGCATTGCAAGCTCCGTCTGCTCTAAGGTAGGGCCGTTGCCCCAGACGGTCTGCCAGAGTTCGATAAACTCTTCGGCTGTCAACTGATTGCGTTTTACCGTAAAATTGTGCATTACTTTCTATTCCTCTTTTTTGGCGGCTGTGAGACAGTCTTTAATATGTCAATAACTTCTTGCGTAAGCTCTTGATTTTCCACGTCTAAAATATAGTGTTCTTTCGCGCCTTTATAGGGTAAGCCACAGTCGGCTTCACGCAAAAGGTCGGCAAGTTCGGCATATTTTTTTACAAAGACAGTATTATCACAAACCAACAGTACAGGCTTGCCGTCAATGTACACCATATACTCGCCGAACATCTTTTTATAGGTCGGGCTTTCACCATGCAGACATTCGCAGACGAATTGAACGTAATTCAAATCGGTAGCCATTAATTATCCCTCAACTGTTTGGGGTTCTGGCTGTGTTAATTCGTCGGGGCGGTATTCGTAAAAACGCTGGCAAGGTCCGTCGTCGCAGGTGAGCACGGTTGAGTTTAAACGGAAAATGAGCATAATAGCAACCCACATATCGCCAACGCAACCGCTAAAGTGAATAGCGAAAAGGGCGATAACCATCAACGCCCAGATATTAGCAGGCAGGAAAATAATGAGTAAAATCATCCAGATGCTATGTATGACAAGCGGAGCAAGTACAGCCAAAAGACAGGTCTTTTTGTTTACGTAACCCTCTTTCAATCCGCAATATGCAACCGATAACGTCAGTCCGAAGCGCAATTTCTGTCTGGTTAAGATTTTGTAGAATAAACCGTGAGTTAATTCGTGAATTACCATATAGACAATCATCGAACCAAACAATGCCAGCATAGCATAGAGCGTTTGCATTTCAAGCTTGATATCAAGAGAAAATTTGAATTTAGCGAGAGTAATACCGACGATTAAAATCGCAGCTATGGCAAACGCAATCAGATTCATAATTACGGCTACCGAAGTCTTTTTTGCATTTATACAATACACTTCCTTATAGCCTTGGGGAAGCTCTTTATAGTAATTTAACACACGCTGTTTACTCATATTTATCCCGAAAATATTAATTACTCTATGCCCTTTTTGGCCTTTGCATTTGCCTTTGCCCTGAGTTCGCTGTCAAGTATTCTCTTACGGATACGGATATTTTTAGGAGTAATTTCCAAAAGCTCGTCGTCTGCTATAAATTCAAGGCACTCCTCTAAGCTCATACGCTTGGGTGTAATCAATCTTAAAGCATCATCGGACGAAGACGAACGGGTGTTGGTTAAATGCTTTGTCTTGCAGACGTTAACGTTGATATCGTCCGACTTAGGACTTTCGCCAATTACCATTCCCTCGTACACAGGGGTACCAGCTCCGATAAAGAGCATGCCTCTGCCCTGGGCATTGAACAGACCGTAGGTTACAGCCTCGCCCGTTTCAAACGCGACAAGCGAACCCGTACTACGCCTGCTTAAATCTCCCTTATACGGCTGGTATTCATAGAATACGCTGCTCATAATACCCTCGCCCTTGGTTGAGGTAAGGAACTCCGATTTATAACCGAACAATCCCCTTGCAGGAATTAAAAATTCCAAACGGGTACGGGTACCGATTGCAGACATGTGTAAAAGCTCGCCCTTGCGGTTGCCCATACTCTGGAACACTGCGCCCGTTGCGTCGTCGGGGACGTCTACAATAAGTCTTTCAACAGGCTCACATCTTACGCCGTCAATGGTCTTATACATAACCTTGGGCGTGGAAACCTGAAATTCATAGCCGTCGCGCCTCATCTCTTCGATTAAAATAGAAAGGTGCATTTCGCCTCTTCCGCAGACGCGGTAGGAATCAGCCGACCCCGTCTCTTCAACCCTTAACGATACGTCACGGAGAAGTTCTTTAAACAGCCTGTCCCTTAAATGACGGGTGGTTACAAATTTACCCTCCTTTCCTGCAAACGGGGAATCGTTAACCGAGAAGGTCATTTCAACCGTAGGCTCGGTTATCTTAACGAATTTATGGGGTTCAGGGCAGGTCAGAGAGCAGACCGTATCGCCGATATTAATCTTTTCAAGACCGCTGAAGCAGACGATATCGCCTGCCTTTGCCTCTTCTACAGGCATTCTTTCAAGACCTTCAATCTGATAGAGGTTTACAATTTTACCCTGCTGCTTATAACCGGGGTTGTTATAGTTTGTGACGGTTACTGCAGAACCTGCCTTAACCACACCCCTTTCAATACGGCCAATACCTATTCTGCCAACGTATTCGTTATAGTCGATCGAGGAACAAAGAAGCTGGGTTTCACCGTCTGCGTCAACGTCCATGGGCTGAATGTGAGATAAAATAGTCTCGAACAAGGGTGTTAAATCCTTACCGGGGGTATTTAAATCCAAGGTTGCGGTGCCGTCCCTGCCCGAACACCAAACCACGGGGGAATCCAACTGGTCGTCGGAGGCGTCAAGCTCTAACAAAAGCTCTAAAATCTCATCCTGTACTTCGTTTAAACGAGCGTCGGGGCGGTCGATTTTGTTGACTACAATGATCAGCCTATGACCCATTTCAAGTGCCTTCTGCATAACGAAACGGGTCTGAGGCATGGGACCTTCTGCCGCATCAACGAGTACCAATACACCGTTAACCATCATCATAACCCTTTCAACTTCACCTGAAAAGTCTGCATGCCCCGGGGTATCTACGACGTTGATCTTGACACCGTTATAGTGCAAAGAGGTGTTTTTTGCAAGAATGGTTATACCTCTCTCCCTTTCTATATCGCCTGAGTCCATAACCCTCTCTTCAACAGCCTGGTTATCCCTGAAGGTATGGCTCTGCTTTAACATTGCGTCTACAAGTGTAGTTTTGCCGTGGTCTACGTGTGCAATAATTGCAACGTTTCTTAAATCGTTTCTTAACATATATCTTCCTTTT
>JBJFAG010000252.1:0-8261 GCA_051887795.1 Candidatus Coproplasma sp.
CAAGCTGATAGGTCAACATAATCTGGTATTATAAAATATATGTATTTTGGATATTGTAATAATATCAAAAAGGGTGTATAATTGTCAACATTATTACATAGAAAGGAATTTTTATAATGAACAAAAAGAGAGTTTTATTTTCCACCAAATGGATAGCGTACACCGCACTTTTAACGGCGATGGTTGTGGCAATGGGTTACGTTCCGGGCATACCCGTTCTGACGGGCAAAATTTACTGGTGTGACTTTGCGATTTTCACCGCCGCATACCTCACCGACCCCATCAGCGCAATGATAGTCGGGGGTATAGGCACCACCTTCTTCGATTTATTCGGCATTAACGGCACTGCATACAATGCAATTCCCTCACTGCTTATACACGGTTTACAGGGCTTCACCGCAGGGCTTATCTTCCAGGTATTGAAGAAGTTCTTCAACAAAAAGGGAAGCTACAAGCGTGAGACGGTAATTGCCGTTATTTCAAGCATACTCCCCGCCATAATCGTAATTTTAGGTTATTTTATCAAGCGTATCACGTGGGAGGCAAAGCCCGCAGAGGTTGCACTTTTAAAGATGCCTGCAAACGTATTGCAGGAGGTTATAGGCATAGGCGTAGCAATTGCAATCTGCTATGGCGCAGGGCTTAAAAAGAGGCTTATCAAGGCCCATCTGTTACCCGATTTTTCAAAGGAAGTTTTAAACAAATCTACAGTTGCGACTGCTGAAGCCGCAACCGAAAATACCGAAGGGGCAGAGATCGAAGCTAAGACGGCGGTTGAAGCGGCTGTTTCCGACGACACACCCCCTACGGAAGAATAATATTTAAAATTCAGCGGATAATAAAGACAATGAAGAGTAAAAAGATTTTGACAATGCAGGACTTATCGTGCGTGGGGCAGTGTTCATTAACCGTAGCCCTGCCCATACTCTCCCGCTTCGGCGTGGAGACGTGCGTACTGCCCACGGCAATCCTCTCAAACCACACAATGTTCAACGGCTGGAGCTATCTGGACTTAACCCCCGAAATTCCCGAAATTTTTAAAAATTGGAAGAATAACGGCATTAAGTTCGAAGCCTTCCTCTTAGGTTATCTGGGGAAAAAGGAGCTGATGGACGTAGCCGAAAAATGTTTTGAAGAGTTCTCTACAGAGGGCGCACCCGTAATTATCGACCCCGTGTTTGCCGACAACGGCAAGCTGTACGGCGGGTTTGATTTAAACTACGTTGCCGAGATGAAAAAGCTTATTAAGAGTGCGGATATCATTCTGCCCAACATAACCGAAGCCTGCTTTCTGACCGACACCCCCTACTCGGAGGTGCAGAGCGAGGGCTACGTGGAAGGCCTTGCCCAAAAACTTTTTGAGATAACGGGCAGAACGGTTATTGTCACAGGCGCTGAAAAGGACGGGTTGATCGGCGAATATATCTTAGATAACGGCAAGGGCGAATACGTACTATTCCCCAAAGAGCCGCAAAAGCGCCACGGCACGGGCGACATATTCGCCTCGGTTTTCACCGCAAACTATCTTGGCGGCAAATCGCTTGCAGACAGCTGCAGCGTGGCGAGCGAGTTCGTCATCGACTGCTTAAAGGCAACCGACGCAGACCACTTCTACGGCGTTAACTTTGAAAGCGTTTTAAATAAATAGGGTTTAATAAAAGCTTAAGGCGGGTGTGCAAAATATTGCACACCCGCCTTTATTATGCGTTGACCGCCATAATTTTAAGTTTATTAAAGCCTTTCAGCAATCTTTTTAAGGAAGGCCCTGCTTTCAAGCTTTACGGGGGTTATACCCTCGCTCTTAAACAAGGGGATTAAATCGCCCGTCATATATCCGCTCTCGATTGTGGCAAGCGTAGCCGCCTCCAATTTCTTTGCAAAGTCGACAAGCTCGGGGATATTATCCAGCTCTCCGCGCTTTGCAAGCGCACCCGTCCAGGCCCAGATAGTTGCAACCGAGTTGGTCGAAGTTTCCTGCCCGTCACGCCATTTGTAGTAGTGGCGGGTAACCGTGCCGTGGGCCGCTTCGTACTCATACTTACCGTCGGGGGAGACGAGTACGGAGCTCATCATTCCGAGGGAGCCGTAGGCGGTTGCCACCATATCGCTCATGACGTCGCCGTCGTAGTTCTTGCACACCCAGAGCATACCGCCCTCACTGCGCATAACCCTTGCAACCACGTCGTCAATCAAGGTGTAAAGGTAGGTTAACCCTGCCTTTTCAAACGCCTCTTTGTATTCGTTCTCGTAGATTTCGGCAAAGATATCCTTGAAACGGTGGTCGTATATCTTGGAGATGGTGTCCTTGGCGCCTAACCACATATCGATTTTATTCTCGAGAGCATAGTTAAAAC
The DNA here is from genome assembly GCA_051887795.1 of Candidatus Coproplasma sp. Lineage (GTDB taxonomy): Bacteria > Bacillota > Clostridia > Christensenellales > Borkfalkiaceae > Coproplasma. Next base: position 2,355 of record JBJFAG010000252.1, read on the forward strand.
AGGTACGCGCAAAGGCGGAAATTGAAGCGTCTACGTTGTGTACACCCTGCACTATGCCGTCGCTATCGTAGGAATGGATTAACTTTCTCTCCACCTCGTTGCCGTCCGTATCCGTAATTACAAGGTAGGCGTTCTGCCCGCCCTGCACCCTGCTTTCTACCGAATTATAGATATCGCCGTAGGCGTGCCTTGCAAGCACGATGGGCTTCTTCCAGGAGGGTACGTAGGGGGTTATGCCCTTTGCGAGAATGGGAGCGCGAAAGACGGTGCCGTCCAGAATACGGCGAATGGTGCCGTTAGGACTCTTCCACATCTTTTTAAGGTTGTATTCGGTTACCCTCTGCGCATTGGGGGTTATGGTAGCACACTTGACCGCAACGCCGTACTTTTTAGTGGCCATTGCGCTCTCCTCGGTAATCTTATCGTCCGTTTCGTCACGCTTTACCAAGCCCAAATCGTAGTATTCGGTCTTTAAGTCAACATAGGGTTCAATGAGTATCTCCTTAATCCACTGCCATAAAACCCTGGTCATTTCGTCGCCGTCCATCTCAACGAGCGGCGTCGTCATCTTAATCTTTGCCATATTAATACCTCTTCTTTTGAAATATTTTACTATAATTTTACTTCAACTTGCAAGCATTTATGGGGATATTGTTCAATATACCCGTAGAAATTATGCGCCGTGAGCTTACCTCTTCAAAGTCGGCTTCGGCCTGATTAATCAACGAGCATAAAACACCGTAAAAATCCTGATAGCTTGAAGAGACGAGGTATTGTGACAGCGACCCGGGAACGGTGTTGATCTCGCTTAAATACACCCTGCCCTTCGCCTCAATGAAGTCGAAGCGGACAATGCCCCTCATTCCGAGAGCGGTATACACCTTTTTAACAACGGCTTGCACCTCTCTTTCACTCTCCCCGTCGACGGGGAATTTCCTCTCTCCCCCGCCCGAATATTTATCGTCATAAGTCAATATATCGCCGGAAGAGGCCACCTCCTCACAAGGGGAAACTACCGCCTCGCCACCCGAAAAGTATGCGGCACAGTTAATCTCCCTCCGCTCTTCAAAGTACTCCTCCAGCAGCACCCCGCCGTCCAGCGCGAAAGCCGTTTCAAGTGCCTCCTTCAGCCCGTTTTCATCTTCAACCTTAACCACCCCAATGCTAGAACCCAGGGTTGCAGGCTTGACGATTAAGGGGTAACCAAGCGATTCGGCACCCTCTATTGCCCCCTCAATATCCCTTGAATAAGCGTATTTTGCAACGTTTACGCCAAGGGCCGTCAACACCAATTTGGTGTAGTACTTATCCATAAAGGCGGAGCTTTCAAATACAGAGGCCGAAGCAAACGGAATTTTGTTAATGAGCGCAGCACCCGCAACCGCACCGCCTTCGCCGCACCCGCCGTGGCAGCAGTTAATCACGCACCCGACGCCTATAAAGCTCTTAGGCTTCCCCCTTTTAAACAGCACGAACCCGCCGTTTGCCATTGCGCACGGGTGAGCCTTCAGGCTTTCGCCCGTTCGGAACGAAGCGACGTCTGCAAGCGCCTCGCCCGCCAGCATATTACCGCCTTTGTCTATGTACACGGGCAGCACACTCTTACCGCCCTTTTTAAGCACGTTTGCAACCATAGTCCCCGTAATTACGGAAACCTCGTTTTCATTTGATACACCGCCGAATATGACGCAGACGTCATAGTTTTTTTGCATAAAAAAATCACCTCCGCCAAAATATTTTTCAGCTTTGGTGAAATTTAATTTTTAAATTATCTTAAAGATACTGAGAGGGCAAGTCGTTTAAAAACAGCACGGTATCGCCCTTTTGCAAGATGCCCTTCAACTTATCCTGGGCAGAGGCGAGGTCGGCAACCTGGGTTAGCTTTGCCATATCGCCACCGTTAGCCTTATACCCCTTTTCAACGGCTTTAACCAGCGTTTCGCCCACCAATATTACGTGGTCAAGCCCCACAAGGCTTGCACCCAACTCCTCGTTGGCCTGCTGCTCCAGCACGCCCAATTCGACAAGGCCGGGGGTGACGACAATCTTATTACCGCTAAACAGCCTCAACGTATTTACAGCCGACTTTGCGCCTACGGGGTTGGAGTTATAGCCGTCGTCGATGATGTTAATTCCGTTTGATTGTATAAGCTGCAGACGGTGTTCAACGTAGGGCAGATGTGAAATTGTAAGTGCAATGTCGTTTAAACTTACCCCAAGCTCATAGGCAAGACAGGCGCATAAACCTATATTATACGCGCTATGCTCGCCTAAAAGGCAACATTTAACCCTCCTGCTCTCGCCGCCTAAGGTCAAGGTGAACTCCGTTCCGCCCTCTCCTGCAACGACGTCCGATTCGCCTTCGCAGCACCTTATATCACCGCCGAAGTCTGTAAACTTCTCAAACGCATCGGCAGCAATATAGCAGGTGCGCTTTGTTGCGGGGATTATCTCCGCCTTGGTTGCAATGACGTTTTCAATGCTCTTAAAACTCTCCAGATGCTGAGGGCAAACGCCTGTAATTAAGGCATAGTCGGGGGTGCAGATGGAAGTAAGCTTTGCGATATCCCCTTTGTTTCTCGCCCCCATTTCGGCAATGAATACGCAATTTTCGGTAATCGTCTGGTCGTTAACCGCCTTTGCAATGCCCAAAGGGGTATTGTAAGAGGCAGGTGTTGTAACCACCTGGTATTTCACACTGAGCATTGCCGCCAGAATATTTTTAGCACTCGTCTTACCATAGCTGCCCGTTATGCCTATAACGAGGGGTTTACTCTCCTCAATCTTTGCCTTTGCCTTTTTGATATAGTGCGCACCGATGGGCTTTTCCCAGATTAAAGTTATCAGGTTTGCAAGGCAGATTATGGGCAGTACGCATAAGGGCAGAATGGCCATTATGCTGTATTTAAGCTGGGTGAACAGACTGTCGCCTATAAGGCTTTGAGCAAAGTTTAAAAGCGTTGCCAAAAGGTATGCCAGCACCGCAAACGTGACGAATACCGTCACATATAGCCTTTTGAAACGGGGTGTTAGCTTTGCATTCGACCTGAAGGTATGGGTTGCGTCAGCAATGAAGTAGGCAACGAAGAACACCAGGTATGCAACCAGGCCGATTACCGCAGCCCACCTGCCCGTAAACGTAAAGCACAGCGAGGTTATCGCCGAAGTCAGCGCGACGGAGATGAACAGAATCGAAAGCCTCGACTGCATTAAATTGCCCTTTTTACCTGCCCAACGCATAAGCTGTCTGCCCGAATAGCCTAACGCCTGTAGAACGCCAAGACTTTTAAAGCTGACTAAGCTTAAACAACAAGCGAAGAAGAGTGCAATTAAAATACACTCCACCGTCGTATGCACGTCAATAAAAAACCACCACATAACTCTATTCCTTTAAAAACTCAATAGCAAGGCAATTAAACTCTTCAGGGTAATTTGCAAAACAGAAATGGTCGCCCTGCATAGTAACCAACCTTGCATTTTTCATCAATTTTGAAAACGTTGCCCCCTCCTCGTCGGGCGGGGTAGTGCAATCGTCCCGACCGTAGATTAACAGAGTGGGGTTGTTAATCCTCTCCGCTTCCGCCTTTAAATCACGGTTGACGATTTTTTTATAGCTCTCCTTCATAAGGGGAGAAAGACCTTTGTATTCCTCGCTGCCAAAGTGCCTTTCGGCGTATTTGGGGAACAGCTTTTTTATACGCCTGTACCGCTTTACCCGCCTGATATATTCGGGCGAACGGGGTTTAACCAACCCTGCACCCCCCGTAATAACGAGCTTATTGCAAAGTCCGTTATCTTCAGACAGGGCATAGATTGCCACCCTCGCCCCGAAGCTATGGGCGATAATATCGGCACCGACGCCGCCAACGCTGTATAAAAAACGTTTAAGCCAGTCGGCGTACTCTTCCACGCCCCAGGCGCTGTCCAACTTTGCGCTCGCCCCGAAGGCGGGCAAGTCGGGTGCAATACACTTAAAACCGCATTGACTTACGGCGTTTATCTGATGGTAAAAACTCTCCTTACAGGATAGATACCCGTGCAGAAACACAACGGGCCTGCCGCTCCCCTTTACGGTTACGGCAACGAATTTACCGTCTAATAAAATAATCAATCACCTATCAGATTCTTTTTCATAACCAGGCAATCCTCGCCGTCGGAATAGTACCTCGAACGGGCATATACCCCGGTGAAACCGCTGGATAAATACAGCCTCATCGCAGGTGCGTTGGACACCCTGACTTCTAAAAACATACTCTCCGCACCGCGGGCCTTTGCTTCAAGGATAAGCTCGTCTAAAATCCGTCTGCCCACTCCGCTACGCCTGTACTCCTCTGCAACCAACACGTTCTCCAAATCGCAGTTTTCAAAGCATACGCTTATGCAGCCGTAACCCGCCACTTCGCCCGCCTCTTCGGCGACAAACATGGAATATTGCGGGTTTTCAAAGGAGGTAGCCAGCGTTCCGTATCCCCAGCACTCCCCCTTAAAGCTCAGCTTTTCCAGCTCCGCCACGGCGAGGAGATCCTCAAATTTACACCTTCTGATAATCATTTTTTGTTTAAGCGGGCAATGCGCTCCTCCTCCGCCTGGGACCTTCTTACGTACAGGGCATAAACGCCTTCTTTTGCACAGCCGAGCGCCGCAGGCGCTAAGCAGGAGCTTATTTCCACCTTTGTAAAGTTAGCCAAATCCAGCCCTTCAAAGCCGTATATGGGGCGGTCTAACCCCGTTAACGCCTCTTTGGAGATATAGCATGGCTGAATATCGCACTGCCCTTCCTGCGAATAACCGCTGACGTAATAATAGCCGTGAGCGGCGTCTATAGCCACGGCGAAGGGCATACTGCTTTTTACATTATACGCAATGAGGTCGAATGCAGTTACACCGAGGCACTTTTTATTCAGTGCGGTTGCAAAGCCCTTAACGCAGGAAATGCCGATTCGTATCCCCGTGAAGGAACCGGGGCCGGTTACCGCCACAAAGAAATCGCACTCTTCGGGGGTTAATCCCGCCTCGCCCAAGGTCTTTTCAATCTCGTCCATGAGAATGACGGAGTGACGCATAGCGCAGTCGGGTATGAAGTTTGTCTTAATGTTCTCCCCCTTGCCCGCAACTACGGTTAAGTGTTTAGAGGAGGTGTCCACCGCCAAAAAATTACTCACAGATAATCTCCCTCTCGCTATCCCCAATCTTTCTTATGGTTACCTTTTTACAGTTTGCAGGCAGCACGTCGGCAATATTTTCCGCCCATTCGATAACGCATATGCCGTCGGCATAGAAGTAGTCGGTCAATCCCAACCTCTCCGCCTGTTCCCCGCAGGATAGGCGGTAGCAGTCGTAGTGGTATAACTTCCCGTAATAGTCGTTCATATAGGCATATGTGGGGCTCAATATCGCATCTTCGATGCCTAAGCCTTTGGCTATGCCCTTGACGAATACGGTCTTTCCTGCACCCATTTCGCCGTTTAATAAGACTACGTCTCCGCCCTTTAAGGTCTTTGAATATTCGGTTGCAAACTGCATAGTATCAAATTCGCTATGCGATAAAAAAATTGCCATACGGCTATATTATACCCCGTACGGCAAATATTTGCAATTATTTTAACGGTAATTATACGTTAACCGTTCAGGCTAAAAAATATCTCAAAAGCACACCTGCGACAAGCAGCAGAACAACGCCTGCGCAAATGCAGATTGTAATAACCGTGCGTTTCTTCTCTTTTGCTTTATAGGCAGCCATCTGTTCTTCGGTCTGGTTTTCGTCGGGTTTAATCTCCAGCTTTTCCGCCAACCTGTTAATAACCCTCGATATATGCTTATAGATAGGCAGAGTGATTAATATGGCTATTAAGCAACGCATAACGTTAAAGGGCAGTACCGACGCCCAGAGATAGAAGTTATAGAAGG
>JBJFAG010000253.1:0-8242 GCA_051887795.1 Candidatus Coproplasma sp.
CCCGAATTTGACAGGGCGGTACACGTCATTCCCCCCTTCCCCGTTCCCAAGGAGTGGCAGGAGACCATTTCAATCGACCCGGGTCTTAATAACCCGCTTTCCGCACATTGGTATGCAGTCGATTGGGACGGCAATATCTACGTCGTTGCCGAACACTTTGCGGCGGGTAAGGATATCGACTATCATTCGCGTTGCATCAAGGATATATCGGCACGAATCGGTTGGAAAACGGATGGGAAGGGCAGGCTTTCCGCACTTATCGACAGCGCCGCAAATCAAAAGACGCTGGCGTCTGTCAAGAGTGTTACGGAGCTGTTTGCGGAAAAGGGAATACTTGTCAACCCCAAGGTGAACAAGGACGTGTTTGCGGGTATCTGCAGGGTAAAGGAGTATTTAAAGAGGGATAACGGCGTACCTGATCTGTATATCTTCGACAACTGTAAGGTGATGATAGACGAGTTCTCGTCCTACTTCTGGGCGGAGGGGGATACTCCTGTCAAAAAAGATGATCACGCGCTCGATGAGCTGCGCTACATGATTATGAGCCGCCCCCAGACGCCAAAGCAACAGGAGCCCGGCAGCGCCGTTTACGCCGATAAAATGAGAAGAATAAGGAGGTTACAAAGTGCAATCAAAAGAAAGCGTTAAGGACGCTTTGCTGAAATGTGCCGTGGGGCTTTCCGCAAGCGAGATTGTAGAGGAGTTCTCCGCCGACAATGCGGGGGAATTGAAGCTCGTAAAGCGTAAGGTTACACGCAGAGAGGTACCGCCCGACATCAAAGCCGTAAAGATGCTTATGGACGGGGAGGGTACGTGCGAGGTCTCCGATGAGGAGCTGAAAGAGGAAAGGGAAAAACTTATAGCACTGTTAAAGGAGGATAACGACGGTGACTGATTTTGATAACAACGATAAAAAGCAGCAGGAGTTTATTGAGAGCATTTATCAGGATTTTTACCGAAGGCAGCAGGAGAGGCGGTTGATTGAAAGGGGTTGGCAGCTAAACGTCAACTTTATTAACGGCAACCAGTACTGCGACGTCAATACGCTCGGTGAGATCGAAAATTCCGGCAGCGGATATTACTGGCAGGAGCGCAGGGTGTTCAATTACATAGCGCCTATTGTGGATACGCGCTGTTCAAGGCTGGCGGCGCTGCACCCTAAGCTTGGCGTCAGGGCGGCTTCGGACAGCGAGGAGGACAGGCAGGCGGCCGCCCTCGCCTCGTCTTTGCTTTCCGCCGCATACGAGGACTGCGACATAAACGCCGCCGTGGCTGCGGCAACTACCTTGTCGGAGACGTGCGGCACCGCCTTTTACAAGGTAATATGGGACAGCGACGCAGGGGGAGATATAGGCCTCACCGCGGACGGAAGAGCGCTGAGGGAGGGCAAGGTGAAGATTCTGGCGGTATCGCCCTTTGAAATCTACCCCGACTCCCTCTCGGAGGAAAACCTGTATTCCCAGCCGAGTATCATCCATGCAAGGGCGGTTCCTGCGGAGGATATCTATGCGGCGTACGGCGTAGAGGTTGCAGGCAGGGACATAGACGAGTATGCAGATACGGCAGTAATCAACACCTCGTTGACGGGGGTGGGTTCTCACCTTAAGCCAACCACCGTTAAACACGGTTATGAAGTGGTAATCGAAAGATATTCCCGCCCCGATGCGGAAAACGAGGAGGGTAGGTTGACGGTAGTTGCGGGCCATAAGCTGCTCTACGACGGCCCCCTGCCCTACGTCAACGGCGATAACGGCACCCGAACATATCCCTTTGTCCGGCAGTGTTGTCTGCCCGTTGCAGGCAGCTTTTTCGGTAAGTGCGTAGTCGATAGGCTTATTCCCGTACAGAGGGCATATAATGCGGTCAAAAACAGAAAACACGAATTTTTAAACCGCATTTCTATGGGGGTTCTGGCCGTAGAAGAGGGCTCGGTTGACACCGACGAGCTGATAGAGGACGGGCTTGTACCGGGCAAGGTGTTGGTATACAGGCAGGGCGGCACGCCCCCTGAGATGATGACGCTGGGTACAATCCCCTCCGAGTTCACTCAGGAAGAGGAGAGGTTGGTTGACGAGTTCAACCGTATATCGGGTACGAGCGACTTGTCCCAGAAGGTAAGCTCCTTCTCCTCGGTTACTTCTGCGACGGGCCTGCAGCTTATAATCGAGCAGGACGAAGCGAGAATGAACGTCTGCTTCGAGCAGGTTAAAAACGCACTGCGCAGAGTGGGCAAGTACCTGTTAAGGCTGTATAAGCAGTTTGCGTCTGAGGTAAGGCTTTTAAAGTTTACCGGCAACGGCGGTGAGGCGGGAGTCGGCAGTTTTATGGGCAGCGATATCACAGGCGACGACGTGGTTATCGAAGCGGACAGCGACTCCAACATGACGCCTGCACGCCGCAGGGCCGCCCTGTATGAAATGCTGGACAGGGGACTGTTTACCGATAGCGACGGTAAGTTAAACCCCTCGTTCAAGACAAAGCTTTTGGAGACGTTGGGGTACAGCGGTTTCGTCGCCGAAAAGGATTTAGAGGGCTTGAACGTCACCCGCTGCGTCAAAGAGAACGAGGATATGAAGGCGGGAAGGATAGTTGACGTCAAGCCCTACGACGACGATAGGGTACACATCAGGGAACACACCGCCTACATGTTATGCGAAAATCTTACAGACGAACAGGAGAAGCGCATATGCGCCCACCTGAACGAACATAAAAACAAATTATCGGAGGTAAAAAATGAAGGATAACCGAACTGAAGAATTAAAGGCTACGGCAAACACTGCGGAGGCAGAAAGTGAAGAAGGCATTGCGGCAGGGCCTAAAAAATTCAAGGACGTTCAGGCCCTCATAGACGCCTATACGGCTCTGGAGGCTGAATTTACCCGACGCAGTCAGCGACTTAAAGAGCTGGAGGCGAATAAGGAGGAGGTTTCGTCCGCTACAATTGAAAGCGCAAAGGCGATAAGCGAAACCGCTCCCTCGCAGGCAGTCGCCCCGACAACGGATAGCGGCTTTCACGCCCTTACCCGTGAAGAGAAGAACGCCGTCATTGGGGAATACTTAAGCGGCGTGCAATCCAACCGCAGCGTACCGTTTGTTACGGCGGGAGGCGCGGTTAAAGCTACAAGGGTTACGCCAAAGACGTTGAGTGAGGCAGGCGCCCTTGCAAAAAATTATTTTGAAAAAAAGGAGAATTAAAAATTGGTAACAGTTTCAAGTACTGAATCAGTATTAAAGGACTATTATTTAGACGCAGTAAATGCACAGATTGACGGAGAAGTTTCGCCCTTCTTTAGCGCAATAACCAAGACGAGCGAAAACGTGTTTGGCAGAGAGGTGAGAATCGGCATTGTCAAAAACGGTTTATCTTCGATAAGGGCGTGTGACGAGGATGAGGATTTACCTTCTCCCCATAGCAACAGGTACTACTATATCAACGAACCGCTGAAAAATATCTACGGTACAATCGAGTTGAGCGACAAGCTTATCAGGACTTCATCCGACTCGACAGGCGCCATGATAAACATGCTTAACAGCGAGATGAGCGGGCTTATTGCAGGTGCAAGAGCTAACTTTGCCCGTATGTTATACGGCAACGGAAACGGTCTGATCATGAAGGTGGTAAGGAAGATTTCAACCTACGTACTTGAGGTTGAAGACGCAAAAAGTATGTACGTAAATTACCCCGTACAGATTAATGCTTCAAGCGGTACAATAACGGCAACTATCACAAAAATAGATACCGAAACCAACTACATAACCGTAAACAAGAGTCTTGACTCCGCCACCATTAACGGTGGAGAAAATATTAGTGTGCAGGATGCTTCCGGTAAGGAACTTAAAGGTCTGGCTTATTTATTTGACGGGACCACGGTTTATGGATACAACAAAACTGCTGAACCCTTCTTCAAGCCCTACGTTACGAGTGTTGCAAGGGCAGATTTATGCGAAGACGACCTGATGAGCGCTATGGATTACGTTGAGGCGGAGAGCGGCAGTAAGACCAACATGATACTCTGCTCCTTCAAGACGAGGAGACTGATTGCAAAGCTCTTTGAAAGCTCCAAACAGATCGTCAATACGACGGATATCAATGCAGGTGCCACAAGTATATATATCAACGCCGTACCCGTATATGCCGATGCGTTCTGCCCTGACGGAAGAATTTACTTCCTGAATACCAACGACTTCGTCTTATGCCAGCTTTGCGATTGGTCCTGGCTCGAGAACGAGAGCGGAAAAATCTTAACTCAGGTTTCAGGCAAGGCGGCGTTTACGGCAACGCTTGTAAAGTATGCAGAACTGATCTGCAGACGCCCCTGCGGCCAGGGCATGATACAGCTTACTGATTAAGGGGTGAGCTATGACGGTTAAAGAGGTAATTTGTTATGCTATGCGCCTTTCCGACAGGGGTGACGTGGCTGACAGTATCGTCAACGGGGTTGTACTCTCTGCCGAAGAAAATCGGGTGAAGAATACCTTTCTCACCTATCTCAATTCCGTACTTGACGAGCTTGCCCGCGGGTATTTCCCCCTGTCTGCAGAGGAAGAGGTTACCTTTAGTCAGGGTAAAATATCCCTCTCCTCGTTTTCGAAAAGGGTGGTGAGAATCAAGAAGGTGCTTGAAGGTAAAACTCCGATTGAGTGGCATATATCATGCGGTTATCTGTGTGCCGATGCCGAAAGAGCCACAGTCTGTTACGAGTATGCCCTTGAACCTTTGGCATATACGGACGAGTTTTTCTACCCCGAATTTGCCGTCAGTGAACGACTTGTCGCTTTCGGCATGGCGGCGGAGCATTTCCTGGTGAACGGTTGCGCGGAGGAGTCGAGGGCTTGGGAGCAGAAATACCGTGACGAGATAGAGGCGTTAATCTCAAGGTGCGTAGTCAAACCGCATGTTCCCCCTCGGAGGTGGATATGATCAGGCGGGCTAAGCACACCCCCGCCGCCCTTTCCAAAAGCACTTCAAAGCTGACTGTTTTAGACGCTTCGCAGTCCTTGACAAGGACGTGTTTGGGGTATTGTTCAGGCGCGGACGGGTTGCGGTTATGCCCTGCAATAGGCAGCAGTGCGGTTAACAGCCTGAAAGCTGATAATCTGTATGCAATCGACAGTTATTACGACTATACCATTGTGTTATACAACGACGGCTCTAACTATGTAATGAGGAACGGCGTAACTGAGGCGGACGTTTATGATGATCTGCCCGAAGGTAAACCCTTCTCCTTTGCATACCGTGACATGGACGGTATTTCGTCGCATGTCGTCGTATGCGGAAAAACGATGATTGCATGCGACCTGTCGATTAAGGCACACCTGACGGTAAGTATTCCTTCGAGTATATACGGGGGTGTAGTGCATTGCGGCAGACTGTTTGCAGTGGAAAATACCCACGGTTGCAAGGTGATCTGGTCCGGACTGAATTTGCTTGATTGGGAAGATAAGATAGACGGGGCAGGATATATTTTTCTCAATAGTCAATTGGGTAAAATATATAAGCTTGAAAACTTCGGGGATGATATTCTATGCGTAAGGGAATACGGCTTTACCGTTATCAAGGGCCTGGCCGATTCCCGTAATTTCCGCATTGCTTCCTCTCAGGACAGTATAAAGCTGTCCCAAAAGATTAACGCAGGCGGGGTGTTGAGGCAGAAGTATTACTTCTCCACCGCAGACGGCCTGTACTCCTTTGACGGCACTTCGGTAAAACGCGAGTACGCTGCCTCAGGGTACCTGACCGAGGTGGGCAACGTGTACGTCCTGAACGACGGATACGTCTATGCAGACTGCACCTACAACGGCTATTCGTGCATAATGCGCTATGACGAAAGAAGCGGTACGGCGGCATATTTCGGCGTAAACTGTTCCCACCCCTTTACGGTGGAGGGAGAGCTGTACTGCATATACGCTAACGCCTTTTACAAGATGTCGCCGGATAATTCGGATGGGTACAGGGCATGGTGTTCCTACCCCATAGGCGGATATGGCAGAAAGACGCTTAAAAATCTGTACGTAGAGTCGGATCAGACGCCTGAAATAAACGCAGTCTGCGGAGGGGTACGGCGTAAGGTGAGCGGGACGGGAAGGATACCCGTCAACCTTTCGGGCGAGGATATCCGCATTGAGGTGTACGGCAACAGCACCGTCAAGAGTATCATTGCAGAGCTGGAGGAGAGAGGATGATTTTCGATATCGTAGACATAACGCAGGACGAAGTCGACCAGTTAACCACCGTTCAGCAAAAGCTGATTAGAACGGCTCAGCAGAAGAAGAACGAGATGGTGAGAAAGCGTGACGAACAGCTGTTTGAGCTCAGGATTATGTGCAACTCCAACAACGTGGAAAACTCCTCGATTTATAGTCAGACAGCGGCTAAAATCGAAGAGGATTACCAGACCGAGCTGGACATTTTAGTTGAACAACTGCAGTTCAATATGTCCCTGCGTGAACCCACCAACGGGGACGAGACGGGCGGAAGCGGTGTTGACAATACCGGCTATTTAGTCGATTACGAGCTGTCCTACCTGGAGAGATACATTGCGGTAAGGGATTACTACATGACCATTGAGGACCCCAACGAGCGCATAGCGCTCTTACAGGCGGATACGGTTGCAATGGAATATCTGGGTACTTACTACAGCGTACTATTCGATTATCTGATGACTTTTACATAAAAGCCCGTATAGCGGGGGCGAACGGCTAATTAGCCGTTCGCCCCTTAATTTATTTCGCAGCAATTCCCGTCGCTGATGGACTGAACCTATCTTTTTGCCCCGCACTGCAGAGCGCCCGTACGATTTGTTTTGAGCAAATCAGGCTGACGGGCAATTAAGATACTTAGTCTGGTATTGCCATGAATTTTCTGCTTAGTGCAATTAGGGGCAGGGATTGTTACGCCTAATCACCATTTTTGCTTTACTTTTTAACTTTGACATATTATAATAAGCATTATGAAGATTGCTGACTGCTGGAAAGATTTCCGCATAATTGCCACCGGCGACGGTATGAAGCTTGAAAAATGGGGAAAGGTAACCTTACTTCGTCCCGACCCTCAGGTTATCTGGGGCAGCTCAATGGATTTATATTCCCAAAAAGATTTAAACGCCGTATATCGCCGCAGCGAAAAGGGCGGGGGTGGCTGGCAGATTAAAAAGCCCTTTCCCGCTCAATGGACAATCGGATATAAGGATTTGACCTTTTCGATAAAGCCCATGGGGTTTAAGCATACGGGGCTATTCCCCGAACAGGCTGTCAATTGGGACAGGATGCGTTCGCTCATAGAGGAGCGTAAAGCCAAAAACCCGGAGGCAAAGATTAAGGTTTTAAACCTCTTCGCCTACACGGGCGGCGCTTCGGTTGCGTGCGCAAAGTCGGGTGCGGAGGTTACCCACGTCGACGCCGCCAAAGGTATGGTGGAGCGTGCGGGTGAAAACGCAAGACTTTCGGGCATAAACAGCGGTATCCGCTATATCGTAGACGACTGCGCAAAATTTGTCGCCAGGGAGATAAGAAGGGGCAACAAGTACGACGCCATAATCATGGACCCTCCCAGCTATGGCAGGGGGCCCGGCGGTGAAATGTGGAAGATAGAGGACGACGTGTTCGATTTTGTAAAATCGTGCGCCCGGCTGCTTTCAGACAATCCCTTGTTCGTACTTATCAACAGCTATACCACGGGGTTGCAGCCCACCGTTATAAAGAATATTTTATCCTTAACCCTCCCCGACGGCGCCGAGGTAGAGGCCTACGAAGTGGGATTGCCCACCGACGAAAGCAAGGTGGTTCTGCCCTGCGGCTGCAGCGGACTTGCCGTGTTTATGTAAATCACGCTTTGTAAACATACGTCGCAACAGTACGCCGAGCTGTGGCAACCTTAAGTCATTTACGACTTAGTAAACTGCTTCAGGTTTTCCTCGCTCTCCTGCTCATGCTCGTATCTTTCCAAAGGTACATACCCCGATAAGGTAAGAGAATATTTAATCGTTAAAAAACTATGGACGAAAAAGAACTTATAATTTTACACGAAGACAACCAGATAATAGTCGTATTAAAGCCCCAGAACGTTGCTTGCTGCCCCGACGAGAGCGGTGACGACAACCTGTTCGACTGCGTTAAACGCTATATCAAGACGGCGTACAACAAGCCCGGTAACGTATTTTTAGGCCTGGTTCACAGGCTGGACAGACCTACGGGTGGAGTTATGGTCTTTGCAAAGACCTCCAAGGCGGCTTCCCGCCTCTCC
>JBJFAG010000254.1:0-8220 GCA_051887795.1 Candidatus Coproplasma sp.
ATTCGCATTATAACACGTAAAAAGACTCTTGTCAATAGTTTATAAACATTTGTTTACGTTTTTTTATTTGCGTACCCGATAAAACCAAAACAGGGCGAAGGAATAATTTCACTTCGCCCTGTTTTAGAAAATTTAAATATAAAAAGTAAATCCGAACCATTCGCCGGTTATCAGCAAATAATTCGGATTATACTCTTTTGGTGCACCGTAAGGAATTCGAATCCCTAGCCTTTGGTTCCGTAGACCAACGCTCTATCCAGTTGAGCTAACGGTGCATAAGAAATATTAACAGCTTACATATTATATAAAATATATTTTGCTTTGTCAAACACTTTTACTAAAAGTTTACAATAGTGCATAAAAAAACACTGCAATGACAAAAGTCATTACAGTGTTTTTGGCGCAGAGAGAGGGATTTGAACCCCCGGATAGTTGCCCATCAACGGTTTTCAAGACCGCCGCGTTCGACCGCTCCGCCATCTCTGCATATAAATATTTAATTTAGTCAAGCAAGAAATTTTGCTTCGGGTTAAGCTAAAGCCCAACCGCGCTTACGCTCCTACAGGCACCGCCACAATCCGAACCGCTTTCGTATCTCTTAAGCTTACTTAAGTATTTTATCAAAAGCTAAAAGAGTTGTCAACGCTTTTATTACACACCGCGATAATAAATATTATAAAAAATTTTACGCAAAACTATTGACATTTTAATATGAATGAATTATCATATGAATAGTAATTCATAACTAATCTGCGTAAATAATTCAACCATGCGGATTTATTTATAGAGGTATAGAGATGGCTGATTGTCAGAATGAGAAAATAAAGCACGAGGAGCGGGTGCGTTTAGCTCTGCAGAACATGCCTTCCGAGGCGGAAGTGGAGGAGATGTCCATACGCTTCAAGGCGATTAGCGAACCTTCCCGCCTGAAAATTTTGTTTGTACTTGCTTGCGGGGAGTTGTGTGTCGAGCATATAACTTCCGCAGTCGGCAGTAATCAGAGTGCGGTATCTCACCAGCTTAAAACGCTGAAAGACCACCGCATAGTCAAGGCGCAAAGGCGCGGTAAGCAGGTTATGTACTCCATAGCCGACGGACACGTCCTTGCCATGTTAGAACTTGCAAAGGAGCATTTGAACTGTGATTGATAAGATTATAAAAATCAAGGGGCTTGACTGTGCTAACTGTGCCAGGGAGCTTGAAGAGGAAATTTTAAAGATATCAGGCGTTGAAAAGGCCAGCGTGGATTTTATGGGGAGCAAGGTTATATTAACCTGTCAGGAAAGCGCCATAGACCCCGTACTATACTGCATTAACCACTTTGAAGAGGTGACGGTAGAAGAGGAAACGGATACCCCTGCAGAGGGGCTTTTCAGGGGCGGTAAGCGCATTAAAATAGCCAACCTATGCTGTGCCAACTGCGGAAGAGAGCTTGAAGAGGAGTTGAATGGCATAGAGGGCGTTTCGGCTACGGTTGACTTTATGAATATGACCGTAATTTTAAACGCTAAAGATAAAGCTGCCCACGACGAGGCGATCTACCATATAACCCACTTCGAGGACGTAAAAATAGTAGACGGCAAGCCCGAACGCAAGGGGGTATTCAAGGAAAACTTAGCAGATATTATTTCAATAATAATCTCAGTCGCCTTTTTTATCCCCGCATTAGTGCTTGACCTTATGAGCTTTGGCGGTTGGGTTCTGTATTTGGATTATGCTCTGTACGGCGTTGCCTTCCTGGCTTCGGGTTATATAGTATTATGGAACACCGTCCGCAATATCGCAAAGGGCAAAATCTTTGACGAAAACTTTTTAATGGCAATAGCGTCAATCGGTGCAATAGTTTTAGGTGTGACGACGGGCGACGGGCTGTTTGAGGGCGTTGCGGTTATGCTCTTATATCGCATAGGCGAGCTGTTGCAGTCCGTTGCGGTAGGCGCTTCCCGCCAGTCGATAACCAAGCTCATGGATTTAAAGAGCGATACGGCAACCTTGCTTAAAGACGGTGAACAGATTATAGTCGACCCTGAAAGTCTGATTATAGGCGATATAATTATGATTAAGGTTGGTGAGAAAATCCCCGTTGACTGCCGTATATGTGAGGGGCAATCGACGTTGGATATGAAGAGTTTAAACGGTGAGGCGGTCCCCAGAGAGGTTAAAATCGGTGACGAAGTTCTTTCAGGTGCAATAAATCTGTCGGGTGTAATCTGTGCTGAAGTCGTAAGAGAGTATAAAAACTCTGCGGTAGCTAAGATTTTAGAGCTTGTGGAAAACTCCACGGCGAAGAAGGCTAAGCCAGAAAAGTTTATTTCTAAATTTGCTAAATACTACACCCCCGCAGTCGTCATTGCGGCAATGCTGGTGGCAGCCCTTGTTCCCACCATAATATGTGCCGTAAACGGTGCGTTTGTGTGGGTAACCTATAAGGATTGGATATATAAAGCTCTTTCATTCCTCGTCATTTCCTGTCCCTGCGCTCTGGTTATTTCGGTACCCCTTGCCTACTTCGGCGGAATCGGCAGGTGTGCAAAGTCGGGTATTTTGGTTAAAGGCTCTACGGGCATTGACGCAATCTGCGAGGCGGTCGTCGCCGCTTTCGATAAGACGGGTACTTTAACCGAGGGCGTGTTTGCGGTTAAGAGTTCGTCAGGCGACGAGGCGTTAAAGCTTGCCGCTGCTGCAGAAAAATTCTCCTCTCACCCCATAGCCGAAGCATTCAAGGCGGTTGAAACACCCTATCAGGTAACGGATGCAAAAGAGGTGGCAGGCAGGGGAATAAGCTGCTTATGCGACGGTAAAACGCTTCTATGCGGTAACGCAAAACTTTTGGAAGAAAACGGTGTTAAGTTTAACCCCGTTCAAAGCGTATCGACAACCGTTTACGTGGCGTTGGACGGCGAATATGTCGGGGTTATCGAGATTGACGACAAGATTAAAGACGGCGCTTCAGATGCACTTGCCGCTCTTAAAAAGACTGGTATTCAAGGCGTATATATGCTCACGGGTGACAATAAAGACAGAGCGGAAGAGGTTGCAAAAGACTTAGGTTTAGACGGCGTTTACGCATCGCTTCTGCCTGATGAAAAGCTTGCTACTGCGGAAGAGTTGAAAAAGAGCGGTGGACTTATTTACGTCGGTGACGGCATCAACGACGCCCCCGTCATGACTGCGGCAAACTGTGCCGTGTCAATGGGTAAGGTGGGCAGCGACGCCGCAATCGAGGCGAGCGATTTCGTCCTCGTGTCCGACGACCTTGCAAAGCTTGCCGAAACAAGGAGAATAGCAAAGGGTACGCGTTCGATTGTTTACCAGAATATTATAGGTTCGCTTGTAGTCAAGTTTGCGGTTATGGCATTGAGTATAGCAATTCCCGCCTTCCCCTTGATAATCTCAATCTTTGCGGACGTGGGCGTAATGCTTCTCGCAGTAGTCAACTCTCTTCGCACTGCATTGATAAAATAAAGTTGTAATCTCTGATAGTTCAAAGTCGGTTTCAATATAAAGCAAAAGCTCAAAGATTCAAACGTCTTTGAGCTTTAATACTGTTTTATAAAACTTTCACTAAAATATTAATTCTTCATAGTCGGCTATTGCATTTTTTATATCGCAATATGCTATTTCCTCTGTTTCATAAATAGATTTTCTGATGCTTTCAGGTTCCCACCAGCCATAAGTTTTATACATGACTATTTCTTCGTCATCAGCTAAGGTTAAGCGCTCTGCGCCTATGGAATAAAATCCGTCGTCTCTTTTAAAAATATAGACGATATGAGCCCTGTCTTTTGAATAAAATATTCTGCATTTATTTGAGAAGTTAATCTCTTTGAACATAATATCTTTTTTTTCTTCAACAGTTTTATGTGTAAGTTGTAACCGTGTAAAACGATTTGCACTCATAATTATCAGGCCTCGTTGTCTTAAAATAATTTAATTCTGATTGCAAAGTTGTCCGTTGAAAGCCTTAATTTTTATAAACCTGCCTTATAGTCGGTTCCCCAATCGTGCATGGCGTCGAGAATGGGCTTTAAGGTCTTACCCAGCTCTGAGAGGGAGTACTCCACACGGGGAGGCACCTCTGCAAAGACCTCTCTGTCAATAATCCCGTCCTCCTCCAGGGCGCGGAGATTGTCGGTTAACACCTTTTTGCTTATCCCCGGAATGGTTTTAAAAAAGTCGGTAAACCTCTGCGTTCCTTTATAAAACAGGTTGCGTAAGATTAGCAATTTCCATTTATTGCCTATAAGCTGAACAGTGGTAGCGACGGGACATTCGGGCAATTCTTCTCTTGTCAGCATAATTATTTCACCTCCGAATTTCTGGCGGAATTATAACATAACTCAAACATATTGTCAATAGTTCAAAAATAAAACTTAGTAACAAATCTATTATCTGATAATAGAAAAGTAACGTTCTTGTAATCCGTTAATACCTTTGCTATACTTTGGTCGTAATCGGAAAGGTTACGCATAAATCACATTTTCGGAGGTATTTTTTATGAAGAAAATAGCTATCGTTTGTGCGGCAGGCAAACAAGGTAAGTTATTGGTGGATGAAGCGGTATCGCGCGGATATGAAGTTACAGGGTTTGTACGCAACGGCGACAAAGAAATTAACGTAAAGGCAAAAAAGGTCGTTAAGGATCTGTTTGAGCTGACAAAAGAAGATTTATCAGCTTTCGACGTAGTTATCGACGCATTCGGCGCCTGGACGCCCGAAACTCTGCCTTTGCACAGAACGTCATTAAAGCACTTATGCGACGTGTTGAGTGGGACGAATATCCGACTTCTCGTTGTAGGCGGTGCAGGCAGCCTTTATGTGGACAAGGAACACACTTTGCAGGTTAAAGATCTGCCTGATTTCCCTGATATATATAAACCTCTTGCAAATATGCAGGGTGAAGCTCTCAACGATTTAAGACAGCGTAACGACGTCAAGTGGACGTTCTTATCCCCTGCGGGAAATTTTGTTGCCGACGGTGAGAGAACAGGCAAGTATATCCTCGGCGGAGAGGAATATTTTGTTAACGAAAAGGGTGTCAGCGAAATAAGCTATGCCGACTATGCAATTGCAATGATTGACGAGATTGAAAACGCAAACAATATACAAAAGAGATTTTCGGTTATCGGAGAATGACGTCATTTGTTCGGACTAAATCGTTTAAACACTAATAAGCAATAATAAAAAGCAGTCGTTAAAACGGCTGTTTTTTAATGCCGTTAAACCGTGTATATCCAACGACAAAACTGAATTTTTGGTATTGACAGACTGTAGCGTTTGTGTTAAAATTTTATACGGCAAAGGGGAAGCTTATGAAGTACGTTTTAGCGCTCGACCAGGGCACGACAAGCACAAGGGCGATAGTATTCGACGGTAACGGTCGGATAATTGGCAAGGCACAGCAGGAGTTCAAGCAGATTTACCCTGCTCCAGGTTGGGTGGAGCATGATCCGACCGACATAATCGGCAGTTCGGTAGGGGTTATTGCAGAGGCGTTAATCAGGGCTGACGTTGCCATTGACGACCTGTCTGCCATAGGCATAACCAACCAGCGTGAAACGACTATAGTATGGGATAAATTTACGGGTATACCCGTCTGTAACGCCATTGTCTGGCAGTGCAGAAGAACGGCTGATTTAGCTGAGAAACTCAAAAAAGAGGGGCTTTCACCGCTTATATATTCCAAGACGGGATTAGTGCCGGACGCCTACTTCTCCGCAACAAAAATAAGGTGGATTTTAGACAACGTTGCAGGCGTTAGGGAGCGTGCAGAGCGCGGCGAGCTTTTAGCGGGTACGATTGATACCTACCTTATGTGGCGACTATCCCGAGGGAAAATCTTCGCTACCGATTACACCAATGCTTCCCGAACAATGCTCTTTAATATACATACGCTTGAATGGGATGTGGATTTGTTAAAACTCTTTGATATCCCCCGCTGTATGTTGCCCGAAGTAAAGCCTTCAAGCGGGTTTTTCGGATATACAGATAAACGTGTGCTGGGCGGTGAGGTGCCTATCTGCGGCGTTGCAGGCGACCAGCAGGCAGCCTTATTCGGCCAATTGTGCGTCAATGAAGGCGACGTAAAAAACACCTACGGCACGGGCTGTTTCCTGCTTATGAATACGGGTGCCAAGGCGGTGGAGAGCAGTAACGGACTTGTAACCACGCTGGGCGCTTCTGCAGGCGGCAGACCGCCATACGTGCTGGAGGGTTCGGTATTTGTCGGCGGTGCGGTAGTCCAATGGCTCCGTGACGAGTTGGGGTTAATCAGCTCGGCAAAAGAGAGCGAGGAGTGGGCTAAAAAGGTTGACGACTGCGGAGGCGTGTACGTCGTACCTGCATTCACGGGATTGGGCGCCCCCTATTGGGACAGTACTGCAAGGGGGGTAATCTGCGGAATAACCCGAGGTACGTCAAAAGCTCATATCATTCGTGCCGCGCTGGAGTCGGTTGCCTACCAATCAGCCGACCTCGTGTATGCAATGCAGAGGGATGCGGGGATTAAGGTCAACTGTTTAAGGGTTGACGGCGGAGCTTCGGCCAACGACTTTTTAATGCAGTTCCAGGCAGATATATTGGGGGCAAAGATTCAAAGACCAAAAATAACCGAGTCCACCGCATTAGGTGCGGCATATTTAGCGGGTTTACGATGCGGTGTTTGGTCAAGCCTTGCAGAATTGGAAAAACAGCGTGAGTGTGAAAAGGAATTTATTCCCGATAGCGATGAGGATAAGAGGATAAAAAGACTTACAGGCTGGGCGGAAGCCATCAGGCGTACAAGGCTTTAAATCAAGTTGGTTAATGCATATATGGCGGTTAAACGCTCAAAATATAAAAGTGGTGAGTTATGTACGATTGTATAATTATCGGTACGGGTGCGGCCGGCGTCTCTGCGGCGCTTACGCTTAAAGCGTTGAAGATTAACTTTTTATGGCTGGGGGATAAGACCCTTTCCCGCAAAATTCGCAGTGCCGAAAAAATTAAAAACTATCCCGGGTTGATCTCAGCTTCTGGTGAGGAAATGCAAAAGGCCTTTTTAACCCAGATTGAAGAGGAAGGGATTGAGATATGCGAAGGTAAGGTAAACGGCGTATATCCTATGGGTAACCACTTTTCCGTTTTGTGCGGCCAGCTGTCTTATGAGGGTAAGACGGTTATCCTTGCGACGGGCGTAGAGACTATTAAACCCGTAAAAGGTGAGGCTGAGTACCTCGGCAGGGGCGTTAGCTATTGCGCTGTGTGCGACGGCTTTTTGTATAAGGATAAGACAATCGCCGTGTATTGTGAGAGCGTGGAAGAGGTTAAAGAGGTACAACTCCTTGCAAAATATGCATCGCAGATTTATTTGTTCTGCCCTGAAAAGGTTAAGGTTGAAGCCGATAACGTTAAACGGGTCGGTAACGTCATTAAAGAGATGAAGGGCGATATGCGCATACGTTCAGTCGTGGGCGAGACGGGCGAATATGCTGTCGACGGCGTGTTTATGTTAAAACAGTCGTTCGGTGCCGATACTCTCGTCTATGGGCTTAAGACGGAGGGCGGAGTTGTCATAACCGATAAAAATCAGGCAACTTCCGTCGTCGGTGTGTTTGCGGCAGGGGATTGTACGGGCAGACCATTCCAGTACGCCAAAGCAGTGGGGGAGGGTAACGTGTGTGCTTACTCCGTCAATGCGTATCTGAAAAATAGTAAGGTGTAATATTTACATTTTATGAAAGCCTTTTTCATTTTTATGGCTTGAGAAAAAAATTAAATTTATTTAGTGAATTTGTCTTAAAAATGAGTTGACATAAAAAATAGGATTTGCTATAATCATCAAGCATTGAGTTGTGTGTGACCTGCTTCGCTTTCGGTTTAATCAATGCGGGTGTAGTTCACCGGTAGAACACTAGCCTTCCAAGCTGGTTGAGTGGGTTCGACTCCCATCACCCGCTCCACTAACTTATAAGGCTTGGCGTGTACTTATTTATTTTGCGCCTGTAGCTCAGCAGGATAGAGCAACGGCCTTCTAAGCCGTGTGTCGGGGGTTCGAGTCTCTCCAGGCGCACCATATGGCGGGCGTAGCTCACTTGGTAGAGCGCCAGATTGTGGCTCTGGAGGTAGCAAGTTCGAAACTTGTCGCCCGCCCCATCTTCTTATTGGGGTATCGCCAAGCGGTAAGGCACGGGATTTTGATTCCCGCATTCGTTGGTTCAAATCCAGCTACCCCAGCCAGAA
>JBJFAG010000255.1:0-2010 GCA_051887795.1 Candidatus Coproplasma sp.
GGAAGCCCCTGCGGACGGCGAGGTTGCAGTCGTAGAAGAGAGCAAAACCCCCGACGCCGGAACGGAAGAGGATAATGGCTAAGAAGGAAAAGAAACACGACGACCTGGATACCGAGACTACGTTTGCCGACATGAACGTAGAGGGGTTCAGGTGGTACGACCCCAACCGCAAAAAGAACGGCGGTAAAAAGACGAATAAGAACAAGGTATCCCGTAAGGAATACTGGGCGATGGTACGTGCGGCGTTCGTGGCGTACATACCCGTCTTTGTTATTGTTACGGCGGTGTTCGGCATAGTTGCCTGCATTGCCTGGCTGTGGGTCGGTTGATTAATTGCAAATAAATGGGCGGAGTACCGAAAGCCTTCGGTACTCCGCCCATTGCGTTTTAAACCGCCTTTAATTAATTGGTCGCCGCATATTGCGTTTTAAACCGCCTTTATTTAAATTGGTCGCAGATATTGCGGTATCAATTACTTATTTTCTTTAAGCATAAGCCTGATAATTTCCTCGTCGGTGCCCTTCATACCGATTCGGGCGAGGTCGGAGACGTTGTCAATGGTGTTCTCCACCCCGCGGAGGATTATGCCGTCGCCGCCGTAGAACTGACTGCCGTGCTTATACATTTCGTAGCCCAACAGTCCTGCGTCAACGGCAGAGGCAATCTTGGCCGCACAGCTCGACTTGGCTCCGTCGCAGATAAGACCGGAGGTAATGGCGAGCGCGTTGACTATCGTGTGAGCAATCTCCTGAAAACCGGCTCCGTGCAGATACGCCACGCCCGCGCCTGCGCCTGCCCCGGCCGATACCGCGCCGCAGTAGGCGGAGAGCCTGCCGATACCCGTCTTTAAATGAATGGTTATAAGGTCTGAAAGGGCAACGGCTCTTATCAGCTTTTCCCTGCTTGAACCCAACTTTTCGGCGTATACTTTTACGGGCAGGGAGGCGGTCATGCCCTGGTTGCCGCTGCCCGAAACTATCACTACGGGCAGGGGACAGCCGTTCATTCTGGCGTCGCTCCCCGCCGCCGCGGTCGCCCTTGCAAGGTTGTGGGTGTCGTCCTTGCCGAAGGTCGCTAAAATTATCTTGCCTATCTTTGCCCCGTAATCGTTGGTCAGGCCCTCTTCGGCGATTGCGCCGTTGTATTCCAACTGCCTCGATATAAGCTCTTCAACGTCGGCAAGGTCGCAGGTGTTTACAAATTCTATTATATCCTTGACGGAGAGCTTACTCCTGTCGGTCAGACCCTCGTCGGCGTTATCGAATACGTCCTTATCTACAATCTTTACGCCGTTCTTGCTTATCTCCACCACGTTGGTGTGGTGCCCTGCAATTCTTGCAAACGCCTCGTTCTCGCCGCTGAATACCCTTACGCCTATGTCGAAGATGCAGCCGCTGTCGCTATGTCTGACGATAAATTTTGCACTTTCGGAAAAGGCCTTGATTTTATCGTGGTCGGCTTCGGCAATACCCGCAAGGACCTCAAGCTTTTTTGCGGGGTCGCCTGCGGCAATGCCTGCGGCTGCGGCAGAGGCAACGCCCCTTAAGCCCCCGGTAGAGGGTACGACTACGCTTTTGACGTTCTTTAAGATGTTGCCCGAAACGCAGATTTCCACCACCTCCGGCAGACAGCCCAACGCCTCTTTAGCCAAAGCGGCGGCGTAAGCGACGGCGATGGGTTCGGTACAGCCCATGGCGGGTAAAAGCTCTTCCTTTAAAATATTGAGGTAGCTATCGTAAATTTCTTTTTCCATAGTAAATAATCCGTATTATGCGTGGGTATCGGTAAAATTATAAAATTATTATCGCGGTTTGTCAAGTTATTAATTCTTGACAATACATTCGGGTGCTATTATAATAAAGCTATGAATATTCACAAGGCAAGCAAATCCGTAAGACTGTATTACGGCATATTTTTGGGGGTGTTCACGGTCGTCGTGGGCATACTTTTTGCGTGGCAGGTGCTGTCCATCTTAAATTCCAGCGCCGAGCCCATACTCGAACGCAAGCC
>JBJFAG010000256.1:0-8139 GCA_051887795.1 Candidatus Coproplasma sp.
GTTAATAGCCGGGCAATATGCTTTGAGCTTTGTTGCAGGGGTGGAAGTCGTAACCGTACTATTGCTTACCTTTGCCTACCGCTTCGGCTTTCGCAGAAGCTTGATAGTCGCAAACGCTTTTTGTATTTTAAGGTGTTTTATCTTCGGTTTCTTCCCGACGGTTATCATACTGTATTTTATATACTACAACCTGTTTGTACTGCTCTTCGCCTTTATCGGTAAGAGGTTTAAGGGTAATTTAACCGCCGTAAAGCTGGTTGCAATCGTCTGCACCGCAGCGCTCGCCAACGCTTGTTTTACGCTGCTGGACGATATCATTACCCCGCTGTTCTACTCGTTTGACTATGATACTGCAAGGGCGTATTTTATAACCTCGCTGTACACAATGGCAACGCACGTCGTCAATACGGTTATAACTGTCGCCCTGCTGTTCCCACCGCTGTATGCCGTATGTAAAAGGATTAGTTAACCTGACAGTTTATGTTAATAATTTACTATATTAACTAATCGTTAAAGTTCACCTAAACATGTTTTACTTTGGCTTTTAAAAGTGCTATTATATAATTAAAGTAAATATAATAACAACTGTATAATTGCAGTATTAAGGAGATAAAAATGAGTTTAGTAGTTACAGGAGCTGTCAACGGTAACAGCCTGACAATTAAGATTGAAGGCAGGGTTGATTCAACCAACGCCCCCGCCCTTGAAAGCGAGATTTTCAGCCTGATTAATTCTAATCCCTGCGATAAAGTGGTTTTAGACGCTGAAAAATTGGAGTACATATCCAGTGCAGGCCTCAGGGTTGTTTTAAAGGTTAAGAAGGCAAAATCTGACAGCGAAGTTATAAACGTCAATAACGACGTGTACGAGATTTTTGAGATGACGGGTTTTACTGATATCATCAGTATTTCCAGAAGGTTACGCCAGTTTTCCATAGAGGGCTGCAAGATGATAGGCCAGGGCGGCGTCGGTAAGATTTACCGCTATGACGCTGAAACCATCATCAAGGTCTACCGCCCCGAAATTACCATGGAGTACATTGAGAGGGAAAGAGAATGCTCTCAGAAGGCGTTCAAGTGCGGTCTGCCCACCGCCATTTCCTTTGACGTGGTTAAAGTGGGCGATTGCTTCGGCGTTATGTATGAGCTGATGGATGCCGACAACTTAGCCTCCCTCATCATCAATAACCCCGAAAACGAAGATGAGTATATTAAAAAGTATGCTGAACTCGCAAAGGAAATCCACTCCATTTCCCAGCCCGTAGGCACGTTGCAGCCCGCTTCCGAAATTTTCAGGAGCTCTATGGCGCCCATGTCTAAATGGTTGAGCGAGGAAGAGATCAGCCGTTATGACTCTTTAATCGATATCATCCCCACCCGCAACACCTTAATTCACGGCGACTACCACGAGAAAAACGTTTTAGTTCGCGGCGGTGAGCTGGAGATGATCGATATGGGCGATATCAGCCAGGGCCACCCCATGGTTGAGCTGGGCTGCGTCTACTGCTCTCACGCCGTATTTTCAGAGAGAACAATCGGTATGCCTAGGGAAAGAGCAATGAAGGTGTGGGATAAGTTCTGCCACTACTACTTCGGTGAAATTGCAGACAGCGTTAAACCTGCTTTCAACCGCCTGTTGGTATGGATTGCGGCTGTACGCAGACTGCCCTTCCTGTGCATGAGCCCCTTAAGCACGAAAGAGCTTATCGACTCGGTTAAGGCAGAAGTGTTTATCGACGTCGACCAGATTAAGGCCGATTTTGAAGTAGTCGATAAGGCATTGTTCCCCGTAGTTTAATCAGTTGGTTAAAAGGTTAGCGCCCCGAATTGTATTCGGGGCGCTTCTGTTTTAAGGTGGCTAAAATACAGTTAAATCCCCCCGGCTTTACCGCCGGGGGGATTAGTTATTCAAGCTTTTTCAAGCTTTGGTTTTGTTTAAGCTACAGCTTCAAGGATAACGTAGCAGAGGTTAGGGTCACCGCTTCCCTTGGTAATTGAGTGATCTCCTGCAGCAAGGCTGTCAATTACGATAAAGCCATCACTGTCGGTATCTTCGTAAACCACTCCGTCAACCTTAAGCTGTCCGCCAGCAGTATAGATCTTAATGGTCAGCTTCTGCGTTACAACCGTTGAGAAGGTTACAGAAGTGCTGGATTCAAGCTTCAAAGGTTGGTTATAAGTGATGCCGTTGTAAGTGAATGAAACACCCGACTTGTAGGAACCGCTTACGGTGAAGCCTGCGCTTGTTGCAAGCGTAGTGTCATCTTTCGTGAAGATTGCAACGGTGGTTGCTGCTGCAAGCTCTGCCAAAGCCGCCTCTGCATCGGTAAGCCTGGTTATGTCGCCAACTATCGTCTGCTGATCTTCGGTCAATGCGTCGTATGCCTTACGTGCCGCACTTATTGCAGTACCGTCGGTAAGGGTTACGTTTGCCTTTTCAGGAAGAGCTGCAATCTGAGCCTTTACCGTGTAAGGAGCCTTTGCTGCCTGCAACTTTGCGATACCTTCGGTTACCTTGGAGTAGTTGGTAACCTGCGTCTTCTTGTCTTCGTCGAATGCGTCGTACTCATTCTGAACTGCCTGATACTCGGCAAGCAAGCTGTCGATTGCCTCTTCGGTGGTAGCCGTTGAAGGGTCTGCAAGGGCCTCAATCTTATTGATAAGACCTGTTACTGCATAGCTTTCATAAGAAGCTTCAGCCGCAGTAAGCGTTGAGTAGTTATCAACTGTTGCGGTGGGTGCTATGCTTATAAGTTCCTGATAAGCCAACCTTGCGGCGGATATCTTGGAGCCGCTGTCAGCGTTAACCGTACCGATTGCGGAGATTAAACCTTCTACGTAGGTTTCGCCTGCTGCAACGTATGCAGCGAATGCATTTTCTACAACTGAATAAGGAACGGTTACTTGTGACTTCAAGTCGGAGCTTAAGCTTGCATAAGCATTCTGAGCGCTTACTATCAATTGATAGCTTGCATTGTCATAAACAATCGTTGCTGCCTGAACAGCAGTTGCTTTGGTGTTATAGTCTGCCAATAACTTTTCGTTTAACTCTGCAGAGCTATATACTGCGAAGGTGATTTTGTTAATTGTTATTTCCTTAAACGTTCCTTCGGTAAGTGCCGCACTGTCACCTGCCTGAATATTCATAGGCTGAACCAGATAGATACCGGGTGCTAAAATAACTGAACCGCTTGCCGTTAAGAAGCATTCGCCAGCCTCGTTAACTAATACGCCTGTTGCGCTATATTCATCGGAAGAATATGCAATTGTAACGGTTGCAGAACGGTCTAACTTGAACGCATAGACGGTTTTTGAAACCTTACCGGGAGTTAATTCGCAAGGATAACTATCAATCTCTACAGGGGTAACACCTGAAGGAAGATATGATATATCGGACATTGAAACGTCTTCTACGGAGTCGATATTCCTCTTGGTAACGCCTGTAAACGCTGCGATTGTCTTTCTTGCTTCGGTTACGCTGGTCTGAAGTTCATAATCACCAGTAGGGATATACGAAAGTTTAGAGTCAGTGTCGAACTTGCTGTAATCAACCTTGCCGTAAGCATACTGACAGCTGTTTGCTACGGTCGTGCTCTTGTCGGTTACAACCGTACCTGCCATATTGTTGATACAGCTTGAGAACGAATCGTTGTACGACTTGATTGCACCGCCGTCAACCCTCTGAGGACTCTTGCACATATAGAATAAGTTGTATTCGGAGAATATGTACGCATCAGCTCTTGTATTCATACAGTAGTCGGTCTGTCCCTCGAATACGTTGTTATACATATGAACGTTAGCGTTTCTTGTAAGAGGTCCTCTTGCCTTACATAAGTACCAGTAGTTATGGTGATAGCTCAGGTTGTACTGAAGCGAAGTGTCGGCAGAACCAACGAGGTTGGTCTTGTGGCAACCTTCGAAGTAGTTGTAGGAGCAGGTGAAGTACTGACCGCGCTTGAAGTCGCAGCTGCCGTCGCCCTCGCTCTTATCGCTTTCTGCAGGGTTGGAAATGCTGGGCCCGTAGAACTCGTTGTTGTGAATCCAACATCTTTCAACACTTGCGGTTATCTCAGCAGAAGTACTTGCGCTTGCCTGTACGCCTTCCATACCGATAGCGTCTTCAGGAGTGTTAATGAAGGTAAGATTTCTTACTTCAAAGCTCTTACCCAAATCAGCAGCAGAAGATTCGCACATAAAGTGGAAGCCCCAACCGTCGATTGTAGCGTCTTCGCCGATTCCTTCCAAAGTTACGTCCTTTGCAGACTTCATACGTGCCATATGGCCGTTATCGCCAGCGGTACCGCCGTTGCCGGTTGAGTTGTAAATGGTCAAGCCTTCGATTAAAGGCGCTGACGAAGCGTCAAACGTACCCTTCTTGTATAAGCCTGAATCGGATACGCAGCCGATAAACCTTACAACCAGAGGAATATTATTCTTAGCCAATAACTTGAGTATGCCCTTAT
This sequence comes from Candidatus Coproplasma sp., assembly GCA_051887795.1. Taxonomy (GTDB): domain Bacteria; phylum Bacillota; class Clostridia; order Christensenellales; family Borkfalkiaceae; genus Coproplasma. The sequence continues at coordinate 4,463 of JBJFAG010000256.1, forward strand.
TGCTGTTAGCCGTACCGCCGTTAGCAGCCGTACCCGAACCCGTATCCTGACCAACGGAGTTGAGGATGTTACCTATACCCGTAACGGTAACGCCGCCGTAGCTCAACGTGACGGTGTTCTTGGTTTCATCTGTTACGTAGAGGACGATTGCGTTCTCCTTTAACGTACCGTCGTCGTTATATGCGCCAACGCCGTCGGTGTAGTTGAAGTGTGCAAAACCGGAACGGTCGTATGCTCTGACCTTGATGGTTTCAACGGTTTCGCCCCTGCTGGAAACAATCTTGAAGTTATAGGTCTTTCCGCCCTGTAAGCCGACGACGTCTACCCTTGCGGTGTCGCCGTCAATCTGGCGGATAAGCTCCTTATCTACTGCAACGTATGCCTCGTCGGAAGCAGAAGCAAGCTTATAGGAAACGGTTGCGGTCGAAGCGGAAGTATCCTCCCACTCGATTGCCGCACTCTCAAAGTTGCCCTGAGAGTAGGAAACTTCCATAGTTGCTACAACCCAGCTTGCATACAAGGTAATGTCTGCAGTTATAGGGGTTGAGAAGTCGAATCTGCTGGTTAATGCAGAATCGGTGTACCAGCCGTCAATCGCATAACCGTCCTTGGCAACGGCTAATGCCGTAGTGGTCTGGCCCTCGATAACCGACTGAGTACCCTTGTTGGTCGAACCGTCCATATAGGTTACGGTGTACCTTACGTAGCTTGCCTCAATTGTGCAAGTTGCAGTAGCTGAGGTATTGCTGTTGGAGGTTGCAGTAATGGTAACTTTGCCTTCGCCGACTACGGTTACTAAACCGCTTGTGCTGACCGTTGCAATTGCAGAGTCGGAGGTTGACCAGGTAACGGTCTTATCTTCTGCATTGTCAGGGGTTACCGTTACGGTAAGCTGAAGGGTATCACCTGCTTTTAAAGTTGCGGTTGAATAGTTGAGTGAAATTGAAGTTACCTTAACGATTTCAGCTTTAACTTCGATTGTGCAGGTTGCCTTAACGGAAGCGTCCTCGGTTGAGGTTGCTGTAATAGTTACGTTGCCTGCCTTGAGTGCAGTTACCTTGCCGTTTGCGTCTACCGTTGCAACGCTTTCATCGGAAGTTGACCACGTTAAGGTCTTAACAGTTGTGTTGGAAGGGGAAACGGTTGCCGTCAAGGTAGCCGTATCGTTAACCGCCATTACCGTAGGAGCGTTTGAAATTGCAATAGAAGTAGGTGCAACGTTGGTTACGTTAACCGAACAGGTTGCCGTCTTGCTGCCGTCTTCGGTGGTTACCGTTATGGTTGCAGAACCCTTTGCAACTGCCGTTATTTTGCCGTTAACTACGGTTGCAACGCTTTCATCGGAAGAAGTCCAGGTAACAGCCGTGTTGGTTGCATTTGAAGGTGAAACAGTTGCCGTTAAGGTTAAGCTTTCGCCTACCTTGAGGTCGGCTGAAGTATTATCCAAAGATACGTCTTCAACTGCTATAGGGTCGGAATTTTTAGGAGTGAGCTTGAGCGCATAGAGTGCGTTTTCACCGTCACCCTTGGTTATGTCGTATGGCGTACCTGCGGTAAGCTCTACAACGATTTCATAGTAGTCGCCGTTAACCGTGCCGACAACCTTATTACCGTTGACGCTAAGATTATCAATCATCGTGTACAACGTAAGCGTTGAATCTGTCGAAGGTGTAAGAGTTATGTGCTGACTGCTGTCTACCTTTGCAGCAGTTTTTGCAGGCACCTCATAGCCGAGAACGTATACGGCTTCGGTTGCCTTATTACTCGTGCTTGTGCTGGATAAGCTTATGCCGTCCTTGCCTGTGTAACCGTCCCTTGCAGGAATGTAGATAACCTCGCCCTCTACTGAAGGGGTTGTGGTACCGCCGGTCTCGCCTCCGGTTTCACCCGTGTCGCCACCAGCCTCGCCGCCTGATTCGCTGCCGGAAGAAATGGTTGTGTCGCCTACCTTCTTAAGGTCGGAAGAGTAATTGGTTAATGCAGACTTAAGAGTAGTGTTTACACCGTAATCTTTATCGTCCTCATCGGTGAACTCCCACACGAAGTCGCCGTGGCCGACTCTGCCTGCCCACTTCTGAACCTTAACCCTTGCCTCTTCTGCGCTGTCAACTTCATACTCATAGAAGCTTGCAGCCGTATCGAAGTTGCTGTACGTGGTGCCGCCCGAAAGAGTCGTGTAGCCTGAAGGAACCTGCTCGTCACGGCTTGAAGCCTCGTAGCAGTCGGAGTCGTTGGGATTACTATTGTAACCGCCGTCCTGATAGGTCATGAGCTTGAGCGTACCGCCGTTTGTAACGTCGTATATGTTGCCGAACGACTTGATTATGCCACCTGCTTCACTCGAGAACGTAGCGTTTGCCGTACCGTTGGCAATATCCGTACCCTGCATTGAAGAGAGCATAGGCTTTAACGTAGAGGTCGAACGGAAGTAGTTATTCTCTACAAATGCGCTTGCACCCATAGTTACGCCGACGCCGTACTTTGCAATGCCGTCGAAGTAGTTATTATAAATATGTACCGTACAAGTCCTGATACGAGGGTGACGTGAGTCGGAGTGGTCGTACCAGTTGTGGTGGTAGGTAATATAATTCTCCGTCGACTCACTCTTCATACCCTGAAGGTTGGACTTACCCGTATCGTGGAAACGGTTGTATGAATGGGTTATGTAAGTTGACGTCTTGGTGTCAAGTGCGCCGTCGCCCTTTACCTGGTCGGAATCGGAGCCTGCAGCACCATAGAAGAAGTTACAGTTATGTACCCAGACGTGGTTGTTACTCTGCTGCAAACCTAAGCAGTCGCCTTCGACGCTGTTGCAGTTCATAAAGCCGAGGTTGCGCACTTCTACGTTGGAGGAGTTCTTAATACGGATACCCCACCCGTTGATAGTTGCGTCGTCACCGATACCTTCGAACGTTATACCGTTAACTACGGTCTTATTATTTTCGTCGATAACTATATCGCCGTCGAGCATATATGATAAGTCGGTTATGTTTCCGATAAAACGAACGCACAAGGGACGGGAATCGCCACCCTTCTTAAAGCCGTCTAATATGGTTTGTAAACCTACGCAGGGGTTAGAGGTTGCACCCGTTACGTCCAGAGAAACGGTATTCTTTGTCTCTTCGGTGATATATAAAACGACTGCGCTGCTCTTTAAAGTACCGTCCTCGTTATATGCACCCGAAGACGTTCCGTTTACAAAGCCGTAACCGCTTCTGTCGTGAGCCTCTACCACTAAGTTATTGACTTCGGTGTAGCTGCCAAGTTCGTTGCCTTCTGAATCGGTGGGAGCGATTTTCATTGAATACGTTCCTGCCTTAAGACCTACTGCGTCTGCACGGTAGTAACCTGAGTACTGCCTTACGAGAGCGCTGTCGAGCTTGGTGTAAGAAGATGCGGTATTAGCCTTAACGTATACGTTGTACCAATCTGCACCCGATGCCGCCTTCCACGTTACGTAGGAAGCTTCCAGATCGCCCGTGCCGTTTATAACTTCAACAGAGGTTGAGTTCTTAACGACAAGCGAACCTTCGGTTGCAGTTTCGTCGTTTTCAACTTCGGTAATAACGAAACGGGGATTTGTCATTGTGCCAATCTTTACGTCGCTTGCATTGAGCGTGGCCGTTCCGCTGCCCGTGTTAATGGTGAGCGAAGAATAAACTACGTTACCAAGCCCC
>JBJFAG010000257.1:0-1992 GCA_051887795.1 Candidatus Coproplasma sp.
TTGATATTAACTGCTAAAATAATTGTATGGCTTACGAAATTTATTTGAAAAAAGGTGAAGAAAAGCGAATCATTGCAGGGCATAGCTGGGTCTATGCCAATGAAGTTGCCAAAATCGAGGGCAAGGATAAAAACGGATCTCTCGCCTCGGTATTTGCTCACGACGGTAGATTTATCGGTAAAGGTTACATTAACCACGCCTCTAAAATCTTAGTGCGTATATTTATAAGAAACAATGCAGAGGACAACGAGGAATACTATCTAAACGCCATAAATAAGGCCAACGATTACCGAAAAAAACTCGGCTATGACAACTGCTACAGAATGGTGTTTGCAGAGGCGGACAACCTCCCCGCTTTAATCATTGACAGGTACGGCGATTACCTTGTTATGCAATGCCTCTCTCTCGGAATTGACAAGAGAAAACAACTCATTGTCGATTGTCTTGTTAAACTGTTTAACCCCAAGGGAATTTACGAGAGAAGCGACGTTGCCGTAAGAAAAAAAGAGGGGCTGGAAGAGGTTAAAGGACTTTTATACGGAGAAATCCCCGACTACTGCGAGATAATCGAAAACGGCATTAAAATGCTTGTTGACGTTAAAAACGGCCAGAAAACGGGATATTTTTTGGACCAGAAAGAGAACAGGTTTGCCGTCAGAAGATACTGCCGTGACGCCGAAGTTTTAGACTGTTTCTGCAACAGCGGCGGTTTTTCGCTGAATGCAGCTACGGTTGCAAGACAGGTTACTGCATGTGATATCTCCGCCCTTGCTTTAAAGAACGTTGCAGACAACGCTGCCCTTAACGGTTTTAAAAACGTTAGCACGCTGCAGGGCGATGTGTTTGAAGTTTTGCGCAATTTCAGGCGTGAAAAGAGACAATTCGACACGGTAATTCTGGACCCTCCCGCCTTCTGCAAGACGGCTGACGAGGTTAAAGACGCATACCGCGGTTACAAAGATATTAACCTTACCGCAATGAAGATAGTAAAAAGCGGAGGATTTTTAATAACCTGCTCCTGCTCCCACTATATGACTATGCCGCTCTTTGAGAAAATGCTGATTGAGGCGGCGAGAGAGAGCGGCAGAACGGTTCGCAGCGTAGAAGTTAAAACCCAGGCACCCGACCACCCCTCTCTCCTCTGTGCCGAAGAGACAAATTATTTAAAGTTCTTCGTACTACAGATTGATTAATCATTTATACAAAACAAAAGCGAAAGCCGTTAAAGCAGTTTCCGTAGGGATTTAGATTGTACAAATTATTAAACTCGGCTTTTGATAAGCCGAGTTTTCTTTTGCTCACGCAAACAACTTGCGATATATACATTTTTTTGATATAATAAATTCAACGATAAATAAGAATTTGACGAATTGTACAGAAAATATAGATACACCGTAAGGAAGTAACAAAATGAAAGATTATGTGAGAAAAATTAATTATTACGAAACCGATAAAATGGGAATTACCCATCATTCAAACTACGTTCGCTTTATGGAGGAAGCTCGAATCAACTATTTAGAAGAGATTGGTTGCGGTTACGATAAATGGGAACAAGCTGGCATCATTTCTCCCGTTATTGGCATCGAGTGCGAATATAAGCGTCCGACAACCTTTAACGACGAGATCCGCATCAATGTTAAAATTACAGAGTACAAAAGAATCAAGCTCACTGTGTCATACACGATGTATAACACGAAAACTGATGAGGTCGTGTTTATTGGTAAGAGCCATCATTGCTTTGTGAATGCTGATGGCAGACCAATAGCACTTTCGCGTCAACATCCCGAATACGATAAGATAATTACAGATGAACTTATTAAAGAATAAAACAGATTCCAATCTTTCGGGCTGCTGTATTATGTAGAAAAATATTTTAAAATTATAGTACAGTACAGCACACTTATACTTTACAGGCAAAGCCGTATGTTTTACAAGTCAAGATGAATTGTCAAACTAAGTGCAACACTTAGCTAAGAAAAAGTTAAATAAATC